>JABHUT010000132.1 GCA_018658685.1 Alphaproteobacteria bacterium | reverse complement strand
GTATCAGGTATATTTTTAGCCTGTCTTACTTTTGAACTTGTGGATAAAAATCTTGAATTCACCCCCAACATCAAAGATGGTGATAAGGTTAAAAAAGGTGATGTGATTGCAAAAATTAAAGGAAAAACTCGCTCTATCCTATCTGGAGAGAGAACAGCATTAAACTTTCTAAGCCACCTATCAGGTATAGCTACATCAACAAATCAAATGGTAGAATTAATAAGTAAAACAAAAGCAAAAATTGTTTCTACAAGGAAAACAACCCCTAACTTGAGAGTTCTAGAAAAAAATGCTGTCAAAGATGGTGGTGGAGTTAATCATAGATTTGGTCTTTATGATGGCATTCTAATTAAGGATAATCACATTGCTGCATCCGGATCCATCAAGGAAACGATTTTAAAAGCAAAAAAAAATTCTGGTCATATGGTTAAGGTTGAAATTGAAGTTGATAATATTTTGCAATTCAAAGAGGCTGTAATAACAAATGTAGATGCAATACTTTTAGATAATTTTAGCTTAAATGACCTAAAAGAGGCTGTTGGTTTAAATAAAAATAATATTATTCTTGAAGCTTCAGGAAAAATTAACGAAAAAAATATATTTGAAATTGCAAAAACTGGTATTGATTTAATTTCCTCAGGGTGGATTACCCACTCCTCACCCGCTTTAGATATAGGATTAGATTTTGAATAAAGGTAATAAGTATGAATAAAAAAAAATCTATTTTTATAACTGGTGCTGCAGGTGGAATGGGTAGCTCTACAGCGAGGCTTTTTAAAAAAAATGGTTGGTTTGTGGGTTGCTATGATATTAATGAAAGTAATCTAAATGAATTAAAAAATGAGCTAGGCAATGAAGATATTATCTATCAACAATTAGATGTAGCTAATAAAACTGAATTTGAAGAGCGTTTAAGTGATTTCTCAAAAAATACAAATGGCACATTAGATATACTATTTAATAACGCAGGAATTACAGAAGGTGGTTTTTTTGATGAAATACCTTATGAGAACCATATTAAAATAATAAACATAAATGTTATTGGAGTTATTAATGGCATTTATTCAGCTTCATCTTTATTAAAAGATACTGAAAATTCATTATGTATTTCAACTTCTTCCTCCTCTGGTATTATGGGTATGGGAATGATTGCAACTTATTCAGCAACAAAACATGCGATAAAAGGATTAACTGAATCTTTGTCAGCAGAATTTTCAAGATTTGATACAAGAGTATCCGATATTCTTCCAGGTGTAATAGATACACCAATGATAGGCAAAGAAATAAGAGACCACCTTCCAAAATCAGGAATGTGGAGATTAATTTCATCCGATGAAATAGCAAAAACAGTCTGGGAATCTTATCATAGTAATAATATTCACTGGTATGTGCCTAAAGAACTTGAAGACTTAGAAAGAGATGTAGCGATAAATCCTATTGAGGCAAGGGACAAACTTAATAACTCAGGACCATTAAGCGAAAATTAGTTTTTTCTATTTATTTTTCTTTATAATCTCTTGAGTCTCCTCAAGAAAGCCTATTATATCTTCGCTTTTATTTTTATTGATTGCTTCAGACCATTTTACTATTTGCAAAAATGCTTCAGATAGCGTTGGGATTTTTGTAGGAGCATCTCCAATCAACACCTCTCCATTACCTCCATTAATAGTAATAATATCTCCTTCAACAATAAATAATCCACCGCAATGAAATCTCTTATTATCGAAATCAATTTTTATATCCCTTGCCCCAGTTACACATGTCTTATTTAATCCACGAGCAACAACGGCAGCATGGCTTGTCATACCTCCTTGGCATGTTAAAACTCCGTTAGATTGGTTCATTGCATTAACATCGTTTGGGCTCGTTTCCTTTAAAACAAGAATTGTATTATGGTTTTTATTGCTAAATTTTTTTAACGCCTTAGAGTCAAAAACAACCTTACCCGTTACAACTCCAGATGATGCAGGCAGGCCTTTAGTTATAATTTCATTTTTAAAGTTTGGATCTATTATCGGGGTTAAAAGTTTTTTAATTTTATTTACCTGTAATGATAAAATTGCATCCTCCCTTGAAACCAATCCCTCACTTTCCATATCTATAGCTATTTTTACAGCAGCATTTATATTAACAGTAGCTTTTCTTGACTGAAGTATCCAAAGTTTACCTGACTCAACTGTAAATTCTACATCTTGAATACAAGAAAAATAATTTTCTAATTTCTTGGTAAATTTTTTTATATCTTTATAAACATTAGGAAGAAGCTCTTCTAAAGAATAAAGCGTCGAGGGTGAATTTTTTTTATCTGAAGTACTAATAACCCAGGGTGTTTTAAAGCCTGAGACAATATCTTCACCTTGAGATCTAATAATATACTCGCCTTTTAACTTTCTTTTACCGTTCTCTGGATTTCTAGAAAAAACTACACCTGTAGAACTGTCCTCATCAAGATTACCAAAAACCATTCTTTGAATATTTATTGCTGTACCAATATTTTCAGGAATATTATTAATTTTTCTATAGTCAATAGCCCTTTCATTAAACCAAGATTTCATGACTGCCCTCATTGCAAGCCACAGTTGATCGTCAGCACTCTCGGGAAAAGGTGAGCCAGTTTTTTCTTCAATTAAATTTAAATATTGATCACAAATTTCTTTAATATCATCTACCTCAAGATCCTTCTCAAACTGAAGACCTGCCCCCAATAAATAGCTATCTAAAATCTCATCAAAATAAAAGTGCTCAATTCGATAAACTACATGTGAGAACATATGAAGAAAACGTCTCCAAGTATCCCAAGCAAATAAACTTAAGCCTTTTTTTTCAAAAAATTCCAGTACACCTCTATTAAAACCAACATTTAGAACAGTATCCAACATTCCCGGCATAGATCTCTCAGAACCCGATCGAACAGAAAATAAAAGTGGATTTTTAGATGAACCAAAATTAGACTTACTTAATTTTTCAACTATCTTAATATTTCCAAGAAGCTCTTCTTTAAAATCTTCTGGGAAGGCGTTATTTTTTTGATAATAGTGATTTATATCTGTTGTAATAGTAAATCCCTCAGGAACAGGCAAATCTAGTGACGTCATTAAACTTAAGCTAACCCCTTTATTGCCTATCAGTTTAGCTGGATTATCTAAATCTTTAATGTCCCTATCAAAACTATAGATCCATTTATTCATTTTACCATACTCTTATAAAAGATTGCTTTGAAAATAACTCGATACTTCTGCAATATTCAATCTAATTTGCTCCATAGAATCCCGATCCCTTATTGTGACACTATCATCTTCTAGGGTTTGAAAATCTATTGTAATACACATTGGCGTACCTATTTCGTCATGCCGCCTATAACTTTTCCCAATATTGCC
>JABHUT010000131.1 GCA_018658685.1 Alphaproteobacteria bacterium | reverse complement strand
GTGTAGTATTATGTCGCATAGCTAAATATTTTCTTTACTTTCTGGGCAAGATATCACATACACATTATCGAAAATAAAATATAAAAATGGCAAGCTAATGACTGATACAATCGACAAAAATGATCCAACAAGAAGAGACTTTTTATATATCACAACTGCAGTATTCGGAGCCACTGGAGCAGCTACTGTTGCTTGGCCATTAATACACCAATTAAATCCAGATGCATCTGTTTCTGCTTTATCAAGTGTTGAAGCAGATATTTCTTCAATACCGGAAGGTGGGTCTCTTAAGGTTGCTTGGAGAGGTAAACCTGTCTTTATTCGACGAAGAACTAAAGAAGAAATAAATATTGCTGAAAAAGAGGATGCTGAAAACCTTCCTCACCCAGAAAAAGATGAAGAAAGAGTGAAAAATAAAGAGTGGTTAGTTGTTGTTGGTGTTTGTACTCATCTTGGGTGTATTCCTATTGCTGACAAGGGTGATTTTGGAGGGTGGTTCTGTCCATGTCATGGTTCTCATTATGATATTTCTGGTAGAATTAGAAAAGGTCCCGCCCCAACAAACTTAGAAGTTCCACCTTATGAATTTGTTAATGAAAATATTATTAGAATTGGATAATTAAGTTATGAATCATGATCACGAATATACCCCAAGTAATGGCTTTACCAAATGGTTAGATAAAAGACTGCCTCTGATTCGTTTTGCAGACGAAAATATGCTGAGTTTTCCTACACCAAAAAATTTAAACTATTTTTGGACTTTTGGTTTTATTTTAACGCTATGCTTGGTAACTCAAATTATCACAGGCATTGTTTTGGCAATGCATTATACCCCGCATGTTTTGATGGCTTTTGATAGTATAGAACACATCATGCGTGATGTTAATTATGGATGGCTTATCCGTTATATACATGCAAATGGCGCTTCCATGTTTTTCTTGGCGGTCTTCATACACATGTTTAGAGGGTTGTATTACGGCTCATATAAAGAGCCTCGAGAGATTTTATGGATTTTAGGAGTGGTAATCTTTCTTCTTATGATAATTACTGCCTTTATGGGTTATGTCCTTGTATGGGGACAAATGAGTTTTTGGGGTGCAACAGTTATTACTAACCTAGTAGCCACTATTCCTGTGGTTGGCGAATCTATCTTAACACTTTTATTAGGTGGTTTTAGTGTAGATAACCCAACTTTAAATCGTTTCTTTAGCCTTCACTATCTTTTACCTTTTGTGATTTTTGGGGTCGTTATACTTCATATATGGGCTTTACATGTAACTGGTAATAATAATCCTACTGGGATTTCAGTTAAGGATAGTAATGATACTATATCTTTTCACCCCTATTACACAGTTAAAGATCTATTTGCTTATGTTGTATTTCTTTTAATGTTTAGTTATTTTATTTTTTATAATCCAAATATTCTTGGTCATCCTGATAATTATATAGAGGCTGATCCCATGGTTACTCCTGCTCATATTGTTCCGGAATGGTACTTATTACCTTTTTACGCAATTTTAAGAGCTGTTCCTGATAAGTTAATGGGCGTTCTTTTAATGTTTGGATCAATAGTTGTTTTATTTTTCTTACCTTGGCTTGATACTATGAAAGTTAGATCAGCTAGATATCGTCCTACTTATAAAATATTTTATTTTACATTTCTAGTTTGTTGTTTGCTTTTAGGCTACCTAGGAGGACAAGCTCCAGAGGGTATTTATTTATTTTTATCTAGAGTATGTACAATTTATTATTTTGCTTTCTTTTTAGTGGTCATGCCAATCCTTAGTAAATATGAAAGGCCATCCCCTATGCCTATTGGTATATCCAATCCTGCAATAAATAATAATCTAGAAATGGATGATAACTTAGCCCCATCTGGAAATAATTAGGAACTATTATTATGAGATTATCAAAAATAATAATTATTTTATTTAGCTTTGTCTTTATTAGTAATGCTGACTCGCTCTCAGCCGCTGGTGGAGAGGCATATAAAAATTTAAAGCCTGGTTTTTCTTTTGAAGGACCTTTTGGTAAATTTGATCGTGAAAGCCTTAAAAGAGGATATCAAGTCTATTCTGAAGTCTGCGCCTCCTGTCATGGTATGAAGCAATTATCATTTAGAAACTTATCCCAGCCTGGTGGCCCAGAGTTTTCTATAGATAAAGTTAAGGAAATAGCAGCAGAATATTTTATTATGGATGGAGCTGATGAATATGGAGACCCCGTGGAGAGAGCAAGGATCCCTAGTGATCGCTTTCAATCACCATTTGATAGTAAAGATGCAGCTAAAGCAGCAAATAACGGCGCTTACCCACCAGACCTTTCACTAATTACTAAAGCCCGCTCTGATGGAACTAATTATATATATTCACTCTTAAGTGGATATGAAGAGACTATGCCAGATAATATTACTATTGATGACGCATTAAGCTATAATCCATGGTTTCCTGGAAATGCCATTGCAATGGCTCAACCTTTATATGATGAAATGGTTGAGTATACAGACGGTACAGAAGCAACTATCTCACAAATGTCTTATGATGTAGCTAATTTTCTTACTTGGGCTGCAGAACCTTCTATGGAGGAGAGAAAGAGCTTAGGCATTATAGTAATGGGATTTTTAATTATTTTTCTCATTCTAATGTTTTTTAGTGTCAGAAGATTGTTCGAAGATGTTCATTAATTAGTTGTTAAACCTAAAGTTCATTATATCACCATCTTGAACTTCGTATTCTTTTCCTTCAAGTCTTATTTTTCCAGCATCTTTTGCTTTTTGATAATCATTGAATTCTATTAATTCTCTATAATTAATAGTCTCAGCTCTTATAAAGCCTTTTTCAAAATCGGTATGAATTTTTCCAGCCGATTCAGGAGCAAGAGTAAATTTCTTAATTGTCCAGGCTCTGGTCTCTTTAGGTCCTGAAGTGAAATATGTAACAAGATCTAATGTACTATAGCCTTCTTTTATTAATATATTTAAACCTGGTTCTTTTAGCCCTAGGGAGTCGATATATTCACTTCTTTCATCGTCATCTAATTGCGCTATTTGACTTTCTATATTTGCAGAAATTTTTATAGCTTTCATATTTTTTGATAAAGCATATTGTTCAACTATTTTAGAATATTTATTTCCTGTTCCAGCACTTTCCTCATCAACGTTACAAACATAAATCATTCTCTTACTTGTTAGAAGGCCAAATTCAGAAAAATGTTTTTTATTTGTTTCATCCAATAAGGAGTCATCAAAAAGTAATCCTTGATTTAATTGATTTAAAATAGCGTTAATCAATACTACCTTTTCTTTTGCCTCTTTATCATTACCCTTAGCTTTTTTTTCTAAAGAGCTATGTCTTTTTTCTAGATTATCTATATCTGAAAGAAGCAATTCAGTTTCTATAATTTCTATATCATCAATAGGATTTATTTGACCGTTTACATGCGTTATATTTTGATCTTCAAAACATCTTACTACATGCGCTACTGCATCAACTTCTCTTATATTTGAAAGAAATTGATTTCCTAAACCTTCACCCTGCGATGCACCCTTTACTAATCCAGCAATATCAACAAATGTAAGTCTTGCTGGAAGTATTTGAAGTGATTTATTTATATCTGAAAGTATATTTAATCTTTCATCCGGTACGTCTACTTCACCTATGTTTGGTTCAATTGTACAAAAAGGATAATTTGCTGATTGAGCAAGGGAAGTTCTTGTAAGGGCGTTAAAAAGTGTCGATTTCCCTACATTTGGTAAACCAATTATTCCACATTGAAAGCCCATTTTAAGTTATTTTTTTGGTGGAGTTATATTTTTTTGAAATTTCTTTTCATCGCCATCTATTAGTATAGAAATATTTTTTGCGATTGATGAGAGGATTTTATCAAGAGCTTCATTATCCTCTTTTGATAGATCACCTAAAACATGATTTGTGACTTTATCTTTATCCCCTGGGTGGCTTATTCCTATTCTTATCCGATAATAGTCTTTTCCAATATTCTCATCTATTGATTTTAAACCATTATGACCGGCATCACTTCCACCTTTTTTGACTCTAACCTCACCAAATGGAAGATCTAATTCATCATGAAAAACAATAATCCTTTCTGGTGATATTTTATAAAAATTAGAAGCCTCTCTGACAGCTCTTCCAGACTCATTCATAAAAGTTTGAGGCTTAAAGGAAATTAACTTTCTGTCCTCTATTGATCCCATTGAAGTTCTTCCAAGGAATTTAGTTCTACTTCTTCCAAATTTGTGAAAGCTAGAAAGACAGTCTAAAGCCATAAAGCCTACGTTATGCCTATTATTTTTATGTTTCTCGCCTGGATTACCTAATCCTACAAAAAGTATTGTGTCATTTGATAAAGCCAATGTATTTAACTATTCCTTATCTTCTGATTCTGAGTTTTCTTCTGAATCTGAATCTGAATCTGATTCAGAATCTTCGGCTTCTTCAACACCTTCCGGTCTTTCTGCATCAGCTGCATCGAGCGCTTCCATTTCAGCCTCACTCATTGGAGCTGCTATACTTGCTATAGTTATATCTCTATCAGTTATTGCTGAAATAATTCCCTCAGGAAGTTTAACGTCTGATAAATGAATAGTTTCACCAATTTCAAGACCTGTTAAATCAACCTCAACACCTTCAGGTATGTTATTGGCAGGACAATCTAGTTCAACAGTGTAACGACTAACATTTAAAGTTCCGCCGGCTTTTATTCCAGGTGATTCTTCTTCATTCACAAAAGCAACTGAAACATCAACTGAAATTCTAGAGTTAGCGCCAAGACGAAGTAGATCAATGTGAATAATATTTCCCTTTACAGGATGTAATTGAATATCTTTGGAGATAGCTTTAAATTTTTCACCATTTGTTACTTCAACATCGATAAGCTGCGATAACATTTTTCCTGAATTATAAAGTTTCAATGCTTCTATAGCATCAAGGCTAGCTGCCATCGGATCTTTATTATCACCATAAATTATACAAGGAATATTTCCAGTTTTTCTAACTGCACGTGCAAATGATTTTCCTGTATCTTTTCTTTCTTCTGCTTTTAATAAGGTGGTTTCTGCCATCCTCTTTCTCCAAAATTATAATTAAATTTTTATCCTGTGGCGGGTTATAACCCTGCTTTAAGATCAAATCAAGTTAATCAAACAAACTTGATACAGATTTTTCATCAGAAATTCTTTTTATTGCCTCTCCTAACAGGGGAGAGATAGAGATAACCTCAATTTTATTAGATTTTAATACCAAGTCTGACTCTTCGATAGTGTCCGTTAATACTAGTTTTGTTAACGATGAATTATTAACTCTTTCAACAGCCCCCCCGGATAAAACTCCATGTGTTACATATGCGTATACTTCTGTAGCTCCTTGTTCTAAAAGTGCATTAGAGGCATTACATAGTGTTCCTGCTGAATCGACTATATCATCGATTATAAAACAAGCCCTTCCTTCAACATCTCCTATAATATTCATTACTTCAGATTCTCCGGCTTTTTCCCGTCTTTTGTCAACTATTGCCAAATCTGCACCAATTCTACTTGCTATTATTCTTGCTCTTACAACACCACCAACATCTGGTGAAACAATTATTGGAGTCTTGTTTTTTATTTTATCTTTAATATTTGAGGTAAGGACAGGGGCCGCAAATAAATTATCGGTTGGAATATCAAAGAAACCTTGTATCTGCCCAGCATGAAGGTCCAAAGTTAAAACTCTATTTGCTCCTGCTTTATCGATCATATTTGCTACTAGCTTTGATGTTATTGGTGTCCTTGGACCGGGCTTTCTATCTTGCCTTGCATATCCAAAATAAGGAACGACAGCTGTTATTCTTTTAGCGGAAGCCCTTCTTAATGTATCAATTATTATTAACAGTTCCATTAAATTATCATTTGCAGGAAATGATGTGGATTGTATTACAAATACGTCTTCTCCACGAACATTCTCATGCATTTCAACAAAAATTTCTTTATCAGCAAATCTTTTTACTTCGCACTTTGATAGGCCAACACCAACATAATCAGCAATATTTTTAGCTAGTTTTGAGTTTGAATTTCCAGTAACTAATTTCATACCGCCTCACTAATTTTGATAATTAAATTATATTAAGAGCTTCTTGTACCACAGGTAAATCCCTCAGGCGAGGGGAATTTATTCGAGGTGATGGCAAGAACTTTGAATAATTTACCCATTTCATCAATATCGATCAAACGATTTAATCCTAAATGCAACTCTTGTTTAATTTTATTATCACTTACAGACTCAAGAGCCTTAAATCTTTCAATGGCACCCATTTTTTTTAAAAATGTTCCTTGGGTATCTGGACCCCATACATTAACTAAATTATTTATTGCTCGTTGAGCTATATCATTAAAATCTACATGTGCAGTTAAGTCTGCATTTCCAGGATCATCTAAAGGGTTTACAAATTTATTTTCTCTAATGGCCTGAAAAGTATCTCCATGACTTGATGTATAACCATAGTCAAAGAAAATAGCGCCACCATTATTTTCTTTTATAAAGCTTGATACTTTATCTATAAAATTTCTACTTTCGAAATTTATTTCTAAAATATCATTTACCCTTACTTGATTTAATTTCTTTTTATCTAAGGTCTTTGATAAGCTAGTTACTTGGTGTGAGAAGATTAGCTTTTGGTTTTTGTAATCTATACAAACTTCTTTAAAGCATTCTTTTGAGAGAACAAACTGGTTTATTGGGAATGTGTCTAAAAATTCATTACCAATAAAAATACTTGGCTTTTTTGGAATATCTTCTATCTTTTTGAAATGAAGGGCACCTTTAACTGCTTTTTTTTGCAGCTTAATTAACTCAACATTAATATCGATAAATATATAATTTTGTATTTTGTCACCAAGAACCCTTCTAATATCCCTTAGTAAAGTTCCTCTTCCACCTCCAAGATCAACTATTTGTATATTTTTCGGTTTTTCTAATTTTATCCATAGATCTAAAATCCAAATACCAAGTATTTCTCCAAATATCTGGGAAATATCAGGCGATGTAATAAAATCACCTTTAGAACCAAGAGGCATTTTTTTTCTATAATATCCATTATTTTTATCAGTGAGAGCTATATTCATAAAGTCAGCAATGGAAACTGGCCCTTGTTCTGTTATTATTTTCTCTATTTTCTTTTTAAGAATAGTCATTTTTAAATGAATTAATAACTAAGATTAAGCCTGCCAGAAAAAAAGGGATAGATAAGATTATTCCCATTGTCAGATGTGGAAATATATATCCAATATGTTGATCAGGTTCACGAAAGAATTCTACTATAATTCTAGACAGAGAATATATAAATAAAAATGATCCACTTACTAAGCCTCTCCTTTTAAGACCCTTGTTTAATATAAGAATTGCTAAAAAAATAAACAAAAATAACCCCTCAAGCCCAGCCTCATATAATTGACTTGGATGTCTTGGATTTTGATCGGCTTTTGGAAATATTATACCCCAAGGGGCTGTTGTGACTTTGCCCCAAAGCTCACCATTTATAAAATTTGCTATTCTTCCAAAAAATAAACCTATTGGAACTACGGAGCAAATTACATCACCTAACTCTAGAAAGGGTTTATTTTTTTTCCAGGAATATAATGCTATAGCAATTATAACTCCAGCAGCGCCTCCATGAAAAGACATGCCGCCCTCCCATAAGGTAAAAATTGAAATTGGATTATTGAAGTAAAAATTAAAATTATAGAATAAAATATAACCAAGCCTAGCCCCAATTATTATCCCAAAAACTATCCATAGAAAAATTTCATCAATATCTTCTTTTTTTATATATAAATTACATGAATTTTTTTGATGACTAACTATTTTTGTTGCATAAAATAGCCCTAATATCATACCCATCATATAAGCAATACCATACCAATATATATTTATTGGGCCTATTGAGATTGCTATTGGATCAATATTTAAAACAAGATTCTTCATCTATATAAATTTATACATACATTTATAATTAATTTAAATTTTTTTGTTATTTTATCTGTTATGATTTATCAATTTGTAGTACAATTAGATAATTCAGATACTAGATGTGGTAATTTATGGCCTTAGCAAAAAATATAGAATTATTAGAAGATCCTCTTGATACAGTAGAGATGGTTGCTAGCATAAGGGATTGGACATACGAGAGATCTGATAACGAAGTTTCAATTATTGCAAAAGGTCAGTGGTCTGATTATCAGATATCGGTAACTTGGGTCGATGATTTCGAAGGTATAAATATTGTCTGTGGTTTTGATTTGAAATTTCAAGAAAGACACAAGAATAATATTCTTCATTTAGTTTCCTCTATAAATAATCAAATGTGGCTAGGCCATTTTGATATTTGGATTGATGAAGGTGTTGTTCTTTATAGAAATACATCTCTTTTTAACAGAGATAAAATTTCACAGAATCAATTTGATGAAGTTATGGTTCAAGCAGTTGCCTCTTGTGATCAATTTTTTCCAGCCTTTCAATATGTTCTGTGGGCAAATAAGAGTTCGTGTGAGGCTCTTGAGGCTGTTTTATTTAATACACAAGGTGAAGCGTAATAAATAAAAATCAATGAAAGCTCTTCAAAAATTATTAATTTTAGGCTCAGGAAAAATGGGGAGTAGCTTATTAAAGGGTTTAATATCAAATAATGAGTTAAATTTCGATATATCCGTTGTTGAACCAAACTTAACTAAAGACAATGATGATTTAATCTCAGAAAATAAAATAAAATATTTTCAATCTATAGAGAATATAAAAGGACCAGATTTTGATATAATATTGTTTGCGGTTAAGCCTCAGGTCATAAATGAAGTATGTTCCGGTGTTATAGAAAATTTAAATCAAGAAAAAACTTTTTCAATAATTTCAATTTTAGCTGGTACTACGGTTAAGACTTTTGAAGGTTACTTTAGTCCTTCACCAATAATAAGAGCAATGCCAAATCTAGCTGTCTCTGAAGGTAGTGGTGTTACTGCTCTTTATGGAAATATTAATGCAGGAAAGGCCTTTAAAGATACTTCTGATAAAATTTTTTCAGGTGTAGGTGAGGTTATTTGGGTTGATAGTGAAGATATGATGGATGTTATTACCGCCACATCAGGTTCAGGACCTGCTTATTATTTTTTTCTAACAGAATGTTTATCTTTAATAGCTGAAGAGATGGGGTTAAGTAAAGAAAACGCAGATAAATTATCAAGACAAGTCGCGATAGGATCTTCTGATATAATGAAATCTTCAAATGAAAGTCTAACTAACTTAAGAGAAAAGGTAACATCAAAAGGTGGGACCACTGAAGCAGCCCTTGAAATATTAATGAGTCCAGATAAAGAATTTTATAACATTTTCAAACAAGCTTTAAAAAATGCTTATAAAAAAAGTAAGGATTTAAGTAGTTAGGCAGTCTTTTTAACGGGTAAGGTTATAGTCACCTTTAATCCGCTTAAACTACTTTTTGATAATTTAATGTTTCCTCCAATGCTTTTTATTATTTCTTGAGATATTGATAGACCTAAGCCTGATCCAGCAATATTTTGATTTCTTGATGAATCAAGTCTTTGAAAGGGTTTTAAAGCTTTTTGATAGTCTTTTTGTGGTATACCAGGCCCATTATCTTCAATTATAATTCTTATATCATTTTTGTTTTTATCTAAACTAATTACCACTTCATCCGCAAAAGCCTTAGCGTTATTGACTAGGTTTATAATACAGCGCTTAAGCGCTATATGCTTACAAGCATATACAAATTTTTTTGACTGCTTTGATTTAAAAGTTATTGATTTTAGTTCTTCCTGACTTGTCTTTATAATTGTTTGGACTAATTGATATAGATTAACTTCCGTATTTTCTTCACTAGATGCTGTTTGAGAAAAATCTAAGTATGTTTCCAGCATGTACTGCATTTCATTTACGTCTTTTAATAGATCTGTGCTCCCTTTTTGTTCTGTATACATTTCTAGTTGAAGTTTAATTCTTGTTAGGGGCGTTCTCAAGTCATGACTTACACCTGCCAACATTAGAGTCCTTTGCTCTATGAACTTTTCAATTCTTTCTTGCATTTTAATGTATGCATCGGCAGCTTTTCTGACCTCTGTGGCCCCGGTAGGTTTAAAGTTTTCTATTTTTTTTCCTATACTAAAAGACTCAGCTGCTTTAGCTAAT
>JABHUT010000130.1 GCA_018658685.1 Alphaproteobacteria bacterium | reverse complement strand
TGGATAAAGGTACAGTTGATTTTCAAGATAACTATGATAATTCTGAATCAGAACCAATAGTTCTTCCCGCTGAATATCCAAATCTTTTGGTTAATGGTGCCGGAGGTATAGCTGTTGGTATGGCAACAAATATTCCTCCACATAACCTCGGTGAAGTAACAGATGCATGCTTAATGCTTCTTGAAAATCCTGAAACCTCAATTGATGAATTAATTAATATTATACCTGGGCCTGATTTTCCGACTGGCGGAATCATTCTTGGTCACTCAGGTGCAAGAAGCGCATACACTACTGGAAAAGGGTCTATTGTCATTAGAGGAAAGGTATCTATTGAAGACCTTCCAAAAGATAAGCAGGCAATTATTATTACAGAAATTCCTTATCAGTTAAATAAAGTATCTTTAATAGAGAAAATTGCTGAATTAGTAAGGGATAAAGTCATTGATGGTATTACTGATTTAAGGGATGAAAGCGATCGTAATGGTATGAGGATTTATATCGAGCTTCGTAGAGATGCTGTTGCTGAAATTATCCTTAATCAACTTTATAGATATACACAATTACAAACATCATTTGGAGCTAATACAGTTGCTCTTGATAGAGGTAATCCTAAGACATTGAATTTAAAAGAGTTAATTGAGTGTTTTCTTGATTTTCGCGAAGAAATTGTAACTAGAAGAATTAAGTTTCTTTTAAATAAAGCAAGAGATAGGGCGCATATTCTCGTTGGTTTAGCAATTGCTGTTTCAAATATTGATGAAATAATAAAGCTAATTAGAGGCTCAAAAAGCCCTTCAGAAGCTAAAGAGCAGCTAATGAATAGAGAATGGCCTGCAAAAGATGTACAGCCCCTTATAGAGCTTATTGACGATCCAAGGCATGGTATTTCAAAAAAAGGATTATGTACTTTTTCAGAAGAGCAAGCTAAAGCAATTTTAGAACTAAGACTTCAAAGGTTAACTGCTATAGGAAAGGAAGATATTGAGGCCGAATTAGATGGATTAAAAAAAGATATTGAAAGCTATCTTCTAACCTTAAAAAGTAAAGATCGAGTTATCGATATTATCAAAAAAGAGTTAATCGAGATTAAAAATAATTTCTCTATCCCTAGGCGAACGGAAATTATTGAATATGTTGATGATGTTCAAGATGAAGACCTTATTAAAAAAGAAGAAATGGCTGTTACTGTTAGTCACACTGGCTACATAAAAAGAGTTCCATTATCCACCTATAGATCACAAAATCGAGGTGGAAAGGGACGCTCAGGTATGCAAACTAAAGATGAAGACTTCGTTACTAATATTTTTGTAGCAAATACACATCAACCAATATTATTCTTTTCTTCAACTGGAATGGTCTATCGTCTTAAAACTTACTTATTGCCTGTATCAAGCCCTCAAGCTAAAGGTAAAGCTCTAATCAACTTGCTTCCTTTAGATAAAGATGAGGTAATTACAACAATTATGCCTCTTCCAGCAGATGAATCTGAGTGGGAAGATTTATATGTTATGTTTGTTACGTCATCAGGCGGTATTAGAAGGAATAATTTATCTGATTTTTCTAGAATTAATAAAAATGGAAAAATTGCAATGAAGCCTGCTGATGATGAAACTATTATATCTGTTCAAACATGTACTGATGATAATGATATACTTTTAGCCACTAAAAAAGGTCAATGTATAAGATTTTCTGTAGATAAAGTAAGGGTTTTTGCATCAAGATCCTCTACCGGCGTTCGAGGAATAAAATTGGACAAAAATGATAGCGTTATAGGAATGACAATTCTTAATCACGTTGAAGGCTCAAATGAAGAGTTTCGGGCGTATTTAAAAGCTGCTTCTATAATGAGAAGAGCTAAAGATGATGAAGATGATATTTCTATTGAGGAAGATAATGATATAAATATCGAACTTTCAACGGAAAGGTATGCAGAATTAGCTGCAAAAGAGGAGGTCATATTAACTGTAGCTTCTAATGGTCAAGGAAAGAGAACTTCATCTTATGAGTATAGGCTTACTAATAGAGGCGGAAAGGGCGTTATTAGTATAATGCTTGCTAAATCAAATGCTGATGTTGTTTCGTCTTTTCCTGTAGATGAAAGTGATCAAATCATGCTTATAGACGATAATGGACAACTAATTCGTTGTCCCATTTCAGGTATTCGAATTATGGGAAGAAATACCCAAGGCGTTAAGATATTTAATATAGATGAAAAATCTTCTGTTGTTAGCGTTGAAAGAGTTGTAGAACAAGAGGGTGAAGGGGAGGAAGAAATATGACATTAGCCGTTTATCCAGGCTCATTTGATCCTTTTACACTTGGGCATAGAGATATTTTATTAAGAAGTTTAAAGATTTTTGATCAAGTTGTTATTGCTGTTGGGGTAAATCAGAATAAAAAAACTTTATTTACAGCCAATGAACGCGTTGAAATGATTGAAAAAGAAGTAAACGAAATTAAACTTGATAAAAATAATATTGTTAAGGTTGAGTGTTTTGAAGGCTTAATTGTTGATTTAGCATCAAAACATAATGCAAAATCCTTAATTAAGGGGGTTCGAGGCCCTGTTGACTATGACTATGAGGCCCAAATGGCAGGAATGAATACTGTAATGTGCCCAGACCTTGAGACCATTTTTCTAATGTCCAAACCTGAATTTAGCTTTATTCACTCTTCATTAGTTAAGCAGATATCTTTAATGGGTGGTGATGTAACTGGTTTTGTAAGTGATAGTATAAAAAATCAATTAAAAACAAAGTCTTAGATATGAAAATTAACGTATTATTTTATTTAATTATAAGTTTATTTATTTACAATGGAGTTGTTATGGCAGATTCAAACGATCAAAATTTAGTTACTATGATTATTACACAAAATGAAAAGGTAACCGATCCAAATGAGGAAGCCCCTCAACAAAAAGTTATTTTAGAGCTTTTCCCAGATATTGCACCTGAACATGTTAAGCAAATTAAAACCCTTATAAGCGAAAAGTTTTATGACGGAATAATTTTTCATAGAGTAATAACTGGTTTTATGGCTCAAACTGGTGATCCTACAGGTACTGGTATGGGTGGATCAGATCTTCCTGATATTAGAGCTGAGTTTACTCCAACACCTTTTGAGCGAGGTACACTTGGAATGGCTCGTTCACAACATCCTGATAGCGCTAACTCTCAATTCTTTATATGTTTTCAAGAGGCTTCATTTTTGAATAATCAATATACTGTTTTCGGACGTGTTATTGAAGGAATGGAGTTTGTAGATTCTATTGTTAAGGGAGAACCACCTGAATTTCCAGATAAAATTATCTCCATGAATCTCTCTGAATAAAGAAAAACTATTTATGAATCTTTCAGATTTTGATTTTGAATTACCTGATAACCTAATAGCACTAAACCCATTAAAACCAAGGGATTCTTCAAAACTTTTGAGAGTTAACTCATTAGGTGAATTTGAAGATAGTATTTTCAGTAATATTACAAAATACCTGTCCGATGGCGATCTTTTAGTTGTTAATGATACAAAAGTTATGCCTTCGTTTATTGATGGTTTTAAAATGAACCAAAGAAAAGATCTTACAAAAATATCATTTACATTTTTTGAAAACCTTCAAAACGGTCAATGGAAAGCTTTAGCAAGACCTGCTAAAAAAATTAATATTAATGATTTGATTTTTTTTAAAGATAAGAATGATCAAATTCATAACCTTTTTGCTCAGATTATTAATAAAAATGAAGGTGAGGTCACTTTTGACTTTGCTGAAGATCAAGATAAATTTCTTCAGATTTTATTAAATGACGCAAGAGTAATGCTTCCGCCTTATATAACCTCTAAAAGAAAAATTAAAGCGAGCGATAATATTGATTATCAGACTATTTTTAGTAAAAAAGATGGTTCAATAGCAGCTCCAACAGCAGGTTTACATTTTACAGAGGGGCTTATTAAGGAGATAAAGAAAAAAGGTATTAATTTTGAAAGAATAACATTGAATATTAACTTAGGAACATTTTCTCCTCTAAGAAATGAAAAAGTAGAGGAAAACAGTCTTCATAGTGAACAGTGTTATATTTCAGAAGCAACAACAAAAAAATTAAATGAAGCAAAGGCTGATAAAAAACAAAGAATTATTTCTGTAGGAACAACTGCCTTAAGATCTTTGGAGTCATCTTTTAATGGAAACGAATTTATACCAATAAATTCAAAAACAAATAAATTTATTTACCCCGGTATTAAGATTAATTCAATTGATGCATTAATTACGAATTTCCATCTTCCAAGGTCCTCACTTTTTATTCTTATTTGCTCATTAATGGGGACACAGAAGATGCTTGATGCTTATAATTATGCAATAAAAAATAAATATAGATTTTATTCTTACGGAGATGCTTGCTTATTAGAGAAAAGTTCATGAATAAATTTAAATTTTCATTAATTAAAAAAGATAATAATGCTAGAGCAGGCTTTATACAAACATCCTTAGGTGAAATTAAAACACCTGCTTTTATGCCTGTTGCAACACAGGGTGCGGTTAAATCGACACCAATTAATATAATAGAAGAAATTAACTATGATATGATTTTAAGCAATACATATCATATTCTCTTAAGGCCCGGTCTTGAAACATTAAAAGAATTTGGAAATTTATCAAAATTTATGAATTGGAATAAGCCAATCTTAACTGATTCAGGTGGCTTTCAGGTTATGTCCTTATCTAAGTTAAGAAAAATAGATAAAAATGGTGTTACATTTCAGTCACATATAGATGGATCTTCGCATCGTTTAACACCCGAAAATGTAGTTGATATTCAAAATATAATAGGATCAAATATTCAAATGGTACTTGATGAATGCACTCCTTACCCTTCATCTTATGAAGATGCTAATAAATCAATGTTATTATCCCTAGATTGGGCGGAAAGGGCTAGAAAGGCATTTCTTAATTCATCAGGAAGATCAGATTCTCAATTTGGTATTGTACAAGGAAGTACTTATGAAGATTTAAGAATTAAGTCTGCATTAGAGACAATTAATATTGATTTTGAAGGTTATGCTGTTGGTGGTTTAGCGGTAGGTGAGGGCCATGATGAAATGATAAAGGTTTTAGAATATACATTACCCATTCTCCCAGATGAGAAAGTTAGGTATCTAATGGGAGTAGGTAGACCTGAAAATATCATTGAATCAGTTTCCAAAGGTATTGATATTTTTGATTGTGTTATTCCAACTCGCGAAGGAAGGCATGGTCACGCATATTGTAATTCAGGAACACTTAATTTAAGAAATAAAATTTATGAAAATGATAACTCTCCACTTGATGAAGAGTCTAACTTTAGTATCTCTAAAAGATTTTCAAAAGGTTATATTCATCATTTAATCAAAAGTAAGGAGCCATTGGGGGGTATGATTATCTCTTGGCACAATCTAAATTATTACAAGAAACTTATGGAAGATATAAGATTATCAATTATTGAGGGAAGTTTTGATGAATTTAAAGAAAATTTCTACTTGAGAAGAAGCTCTGATTCTAAAATCTGATTATTTGCTTCGATATTATTTTTTTCATTTTCAGCAATAGAAGAAATTGTTTCATCAACTTCTTCATCAGTCTTTACAGCCTCTACACAGTCTTCAGATTCTATTCCTGCGGCAGCACAAACTAGTTTTCCAGCGACATCAGGAGTTTCCTTAGGTTTTAAAATATTAATTTTATCACTTATTTTTTCAACAGTTGAGCACGAACTTAAAAATAAGACTGTTAATATAATAATATTAATTTTGAACTTCAATTTAAATACCTCTTTATTTAAATTAACATAAAAATTTAATAACACTACAAATTTTAAAAACATATCTTAAGAATTAATGATTTATTATATTTTTGAATTGATTTGCTTAACCGAATTGATTAAAAGAACATTTGTATCTTGGAGATATGGGCCCTTAGCTCAGTTGGTAGAGCAGCTGACTTTTAATCAGCTTGTCGCAGGTTCGACCCCTGCAGGGCTCACCAAGGTATTTAAGGTTAAATTTAACCATTCTAAACCTTTATCAACTTCCTAATATTTCTTAAAAAACCTCCAAAATAAAAAAGTTGCACAAAAAAGTTTGATTTACCTTATTTTTGGGATGATTTGCATTCTTATTCAAGTGAGGTAATGTATAAAAAATAAATACAAATGGAGCACATATTATGAATAAAATAGTTACACTTAGTTTATTAGTTTTATTAATGTCATTTTCTGGAAATGTTGTAGCGCATTGTGGTGATGCAGAAGCTCATGCAGCTTCATCTCAAGAGCATATTGAAAAAGATAACACAAATGAAGGTAATGAAAAAAAAGAGAAAAAATCATATAAAAATAATATGACCAATAGATATTAGTCTTATTATTTAAATAATGAATAAAGTCCTTATAGCGTTAATCTTAGCAGTTGTGTTGAGTGGGAGTGTTTATGCCACCACAATTAGTGAAGCAGACCTTATACTTAGCTCTGATAATGTGATTTTGATGACCGGTGATAAAAAGGCTCAACCTCTTTCAATTGCTATCACTAATAAAAAAATTGTTTGGGTAGGCCTTCATAAAGATGCAAAGAATATCCAAGGCACAAAAATTGATTTTGGTAATCAGGCCATTTTGCCTGGATTTATTGATGCGCATGGCCACGCATCTTATTTAGCATTTGCATCACAGGTTGCTAACATTGCATCACCTCCAGTTGGAAAAATTAAAACAATTAAAGACTTACAAATTGAACTCAAGGAATTTATTAAAGTTTCCAACCTTCAGCCTGGTCAATGGTTAATTGGTCTCGGCTATGATAATTCTCTCTTGGCAGAACAAAGACATCCTACGAAGGAGGATCTTGATCAAGTGAGTACAGAGCATCCAATTTATCTTATTCACGTCTCAGCACATTTAGGTGCTACAAATTCTATGGGTTTAGCTTTAGCAAACATTAATTCAAATACCCCAGATCCATCTGGAGGAAAAATAAGGCGATACAAAAATTCATCAGAGCCTAATGGAGTCTTTGAAGAATCTGCAGCTTATCCAGTGCAACAATTAGCAATGAGCGCATATAAAGATCCAATTGGTAGCGTTAAAAAAGCGATGGAGATTTATGCAAGTCATGGCATAACCACCGCCCAAGATGGGGCTTCAAGCCCTGAGGCAATTGCTTTAATGCAAGCAGCTGATGATCAAGGTATGGTTAATCTTGACATAATTAGTTACCCTGTAGGACAAAACGGTCTAGATAAATCTATACAAACTATTAAGTTTGGAAGTTATAAAGGAAGAGTAAAGGTTGGCGGGATAAAATTAATTTTAGATGGCTCCCCTCAGGGGAAAACTGCTTACCTAACAGAGCCATATTACAAGCCGCCCCACAGTGAATCAGATTCTTACAAAGGATATCCTTTGATACCTCAAAAAGAAGTTTCAAAATGGGTGAGCATATATGCTGATTTAAACATACCGATTATGGCTCATGCCAATGGAGATGCTGCTGCAGATATGCTTATTAAAGCTGTTAAAAATGCTGATATGAAAAATGATCATCGCACTATTATGATTCACGCTCAAACTGTTCGGGAGGATCAGTTAGATCAAATGAAGAAACTAAAAATAATACCTTCCTACTTTTCTACACACACATTCTATTGGGGTGATTGGCACAGAGATTCTGTATTTGGAGAAGATCGTGCCATGCGCATAAGTCCTACAAAATCTACTCTCGACAGAAAAATGCCTTTCACTGTTCATAATGATGCTCCTGTTGTTCCCCCAGATATGATACGGCTGCTTTGGTCAACGACTAATAGAATGACAAGATCTGGTAAGGTTCTTGGTTCGGAACAAAAAATTTCTACTTATTCCGCTCTTGAAGCAATAACAATTAATGCAGCCTACCAACATTTTGAAGATGGTATTAAAGGTACAATTGAGGTTGGTAAACAGGCTGATTTAGTTGTTCTTTCTGAGGATCCTTTAAGTATTGAAACAAAAAATCTTTTAGACATTAGTGTAATTGCTACTTTTTCTCGCGGTGTAGAGATATTTAATGCAAAAAGATAAAAGAGACTATTTAGAGCGATATATCTCAATAAATCGGTATTCTAATTCTTTTAATGATTTATTTCTTAGGTTCGGGAGGAGGTGAATTCATATAGTCCCTATAATAGGTCATCATTCCATCTTTTACCCTATAAAGACCACAGCCCTCTATATCACCACTTGGTGTTTTAGCTACCCACTGTGCCCAAGCTACATTACCTCCACCATCAATATCTCGCGCTATAAAAGTCATACCTCTTGAACGCATTTCCTCATTCATTTTCTTCATGAATTCTAAAATCTCTATTTTGCCTTCAAACCTTCCATAAATAGGATCTTCAAAAACTGCATCCTCAGAGAAAAGGTCGACTAATTTTGTATAATCACCTTCATCTTGAATTTCCCAAAATCTCTTTATTACCTCTTTAGCATTTTCCATATGTATCTCTTAAATAATGTATTGGTATTTAAATTAACTTGTTTTTAAGTAATTTGCATTATTTTTTTAGTTAACTATAAGTTATCTTAAATTAGATTAAGGTAAGCACATGTTCAATGGATTTGTATTATTTTTAGGTTCTGTAGGTTTGGTTTTGCTTTGGAATTTGGCTATGTATATAAATCCAAACTTTAACAGTGAAATGAAGAAGGAAGGCAAAAAGATTTGGGGTTTTAGCTTTGGAGGTAAGCTTTTTATTATTGGCAGTCTCTTTTTTGTAGTTTTAATTTTTGGCTTTGCTGTTGATTTTATCATTAGGTTTGTTTTATCAATTATCTAGAGTTATTTTAAGAATTCCATCAAGTAAGATTTAAATCATATTATATAAATTATTAATTAGAGGTAAAAGTATTTATTATGAAGAAATTCCTGTTTATCCTTTTTATTTTTTTTACCTTAACTGTTCAAAGTATTTCAATGAGTAGGGCTGATACAATTCCTTTTGGATTAGTAGATGATCATCTAAATCTTGTTATATCTGCATCAGATGAATCTAAAACTATAAATTTTTATGGTGAAGTTCTTGGTCTCAATAGAATTTCAGATATTGAGCTTCCAGAAAAACGAAAAATGATTCGCTATATTGCTGGTGAGTCTGAACTAAAGTTCATTATTCGAAATAAGGATTCTTCATTAAAAGAAAGTAATTTCAATAATGAGATTGGCATTCAACAATTAACTCTTTTTATACCAATTGATAGAAAAAAAGAGATAATTGATAAGATTTTAAAAAATAATATTAAATTACCAAAATTCATAAATAGTAAAATAGGCTCTATTGATATCAGCAAGACTTTAATTAACGACTTTGATGGAAATAAAATAGAATTGGTATTTTTAACTGATGAATTAGATAATTATAATTTCAATACTTCAGGATTTCAGTTAAATGTTACTAACGCAAAAATTACAGGAAGTTTTTTAAGAAATATTCTTGGTTTTAAATATATAAAAAATGAAGAGAACCAAGATATATTCAAAATAGGAAAAACTTTAGTTAATTTAAATGAAGTAAAGGGCTCAAGTAAGAAAAGGGTTGGCTTACCAGGAGAAATTGAGGGTTATTCCTTAGTTCAATTTGTAGTTAACGATGTTATAGCTTCACGTAATCAAATATTAATGAATGGTGGAAAAATTCATACCGAGCCTTATAAAATTGGAGATCTTGCAATAATTATGTTTATAGAAAGTCCAGATGGAATTTTATTTGAATTTGGAGCAGCATTAGTCAAATAATTTCAAAATCCAATAAACTTAGCAACTTCAGAAACAGGCCTTCTATTAGAAACGACTTTATTTGCAGGAAAACTATCATCGGGATAGCCCATAGCAACACAAATCATTATAATCTCATTATCAGGGATATTCGCATAACGTCTTACGACAGGTGATTGCATAATACCCTGACTATTAATTACAGCTCCTAAACCTCTTGACCAGCCAGCATTTACAAGGCCATTAACAACAGCACCACAATCAAATTTTGAAATATCATCATCTTTTAAAATACTGTCAAATGTAACAACTACAGCTACAGGGGCATCAAATTGTCTAAAACCTCTTAAAACCCAATCATTTCTTAGCTCTTTATCGTCTCTTTGTATTCCCATTTCCTTAAAAAGCTGAATCGCAACTTCAATCTGTCTTTCCCTGTGAACACCTTCATATCCATTTGGAGATTTTATTTCTCTAGATGGAGGTACTCCAGCAATATTTTTTTCAGTATTTTCTTTTCTTATATTATCTAAGGCCTCTCCTGTGATTATATGAAAATGCCATGGTTGTGTATTCATTGATGATGGTGATCTTATAGCAAGATCTACTACATCCTCTAGTACCTCCCTAGAAACAGGTTTAGGTAGAAATCCTCTTGTACTTCTTCTTCCTTTAATAACATCATCAAAATCCATATTAAGCCCCTTATTCATTCATAAAAATAATTTTTCGATCATTACTCAATATATCATTTACTTAAAAAATGCATATTAAGTAATTTGCATTCATATAAAAGTAGAGTTAGTTATAGTTTATATTTGGAAAGAACAATATGAAGCTTATTATCCTTAATTTACCGCGTAATTTTGATGAACAATCACTTGCTTTATTATTTAAAAAGCTTGGTGATATAAAATCCTGTGATCTTGTTATTGATAAAGAGACTGGGATCTCAAAAGGTTTTGGATTTGTCGAGATGGCGCACCCTCATGAAGCAGAGAACGCTATAAATCAATTACATGGTAGTAAGTTAAATAATAACAAAATTCGTGTAAAAGAAGCTTCGTGATAATAAGAGGGTAATATGAATAAAAATTTAATAGAAGATTTTACGATAAATTGCTCAAGACATGGTGAATTTAAAGTTAGTTTCGCTGTTTATGAAAAAAAAGAAGAAAATAAAATTTCTAATATCTGCCCTAAATGTCTTAATGAAAAAAAGAATCGTTTTAAAAATTACTCACCTCTTAAGTGGGTTTAAATCAAAAGGAGAACCTAATGGAAACGCCATTAATTGATAATATATTCGCATGGTGCCTTATAGTTGTTCTGTTGTTGTTAAGTTGGTTAATTATTCGTTTATCCCTT
>JABHUT010000129.1 GCA_018658685.1 Alphaproteobacteria bacterium | reverse complement strand
GGTATCAATTTTCTTATTCTCGACCTCTGATATGATAAGTTTGAGTTACTTGGATCAGAGACCCACTTCATATTTGAAGAATTAGCAATTTCAACAAGTTTAGTTTTAGGTATCTCTAAGAATGGTCTTATGATATTTACGTTTGCTTTTAAGGAGGTCTTACTCATGGATGAAAGACCATCAATACCTGAGCCTTTAGAAAGTCTCATTAGAAAGGTTTCAACTTGATCATCCATATGATGTGCCAGAAAGAGTTTTTTGACATTATTTTTTTCACACCATGATATCATCATATCATATCTTGCCTTTCTTGCAGCTTCTTGAATACCACTTGAAGGCTTTAGCCCCCTCCATTTTAATATTTTATATTTAAAACCAATTTTCTTTGCATTGCGCATTACTAAATTTGCTTCTTTACGAGAATCTTTTCTTAAATCATGATCAACAATTAAAACTGTAACATTCTTTTTTTTTATTTTTTTTGATTTAGAAACTATAAACATCATAGCCGTAGAATCAGGGCCGCCAGACACTGCTAGAGCAATAGGATTAGTATCAAAGTATTCTTCAACTAAGTTAACTTCCGAAGTATTATTTTTTTTTGTAATTTTATTTATCATTGAGATTTCTATCTTTTTTATAAAGAGCTGTAATCTTAAATATGAATACCTATGGATCTATCTCTAATTTTATTTATATTATATTCATTCCAAAAACTTTCATGTGAAGTAAAATTCCAACCCCTAGAGTATGTTATAAAATTCTTAACGCGAAATTTCTCATGTTTCTGGTAAGCTACATATTCACCGATATTATTAAATTTCATGAAAATTATATTTAAATCATCTTCATTAGCTGTAGCTAAGGTTTCGTCAATCCATCCATCTAACACTTTTGATTCATTCAATAATAAATGAAATTTAAAATCTTTATAAAACTTACACTCACAATTAAAATATCGCCAATTATCCGGAGGTATAATGTCTCCTTTAAAGGCCATAACCTGACCTTGTGACATTGAGTGTCTTCTATCATAATTTTGTCCGCCTAAAAATGCTCCCGAGGTTGGTACTCTTATAAATTTTTCACCAAAAATTTCAGTTAAAAATTTTGCCTTAGCATTTTCAAAGGACTTTCCTTTAACTTTTTGAGGTGATGGCATTTTAAAAAACAACCTTAAGACATTTCATTGAAAATTTCCTCAGGTAAGTCAAAGTTTGCAAACACCTCTTGGACATCATCATGGTCATCTAAGACGTCAATCATACCCAGAACCTTTAGAGCTTTTTCTTTGTCCAAAGGTATTTGATTTATAGGTCTCCATGATAATTGAGAAGTAATAGGGATTTTAATACTTCCCTCAATTATTTCAGTAACTTGATGAAGATCATCAGTTGAACAAAAAATCTCGTAACCATCATCTGTAGCGTCGCAATCAAGAGCTCCGGCATCAGTAGCAATTTCAAAAATATCCTCAAAACTCCCTGCTTCTAATGAAAATTTGATAATTCCTAGATGGTTAAACATGAAACTAACCGATCCTGTTTCTCCCAAGTTTCCTCCGTGTTTTGAAAAGATAGACCTAATATCTCCCGCGGTCCTATTTCTATTATCTGTTAATGACTCAACAATAATACCTACTCCTTCAATCCCAAAACCTTCATATCTAACTTCTTCATAATTCTCAGCATTTTCATCATAACTTTTTTTTACTGCTCTTTCGATATTATCCTTAGGCATATTTTGAGCCCTACCCAAAGCTATTGCAGATCGGAGTCTTGGATTGGCGGATGGGTCAGGGAGACCTAGTTTGGCAGCAACTGTAATTTCTTTAGATATTTTAGCAAAAAGTTTTGCTCTTTTCTTATCTTGAGCACCTTTTCTAAATTGAATATTTTTAAACTTTGAATGACCTGCCATTTTCGAATCAGCTTCTCTCTGTTAACTTATTATACAATATCGATACAATATGACTAATTTTACTTTTTTGTTTGCGATAAAATACCACCTAATCTGAATGGTTCAATTGTCTCGCTAAGCCCGTCAGACGAAGTCTCAATTATAACCCCACATAGAGTTGGACTACCTTGGGCTGGATTAAATCTTCCGCCCGGCGTCTTCTCGACAAACCTTCGTATAGGTTCAGTTTTTTCCATTCCTATAACTGAGTCGTAATCACCACACATTCCTGCGTCAGTTTGATAGGCCGTTCCATAAGGTAAAATTTGATAATCAGCAGTAGGTATATGAGTATGAGTTCCGACAACTAAACTAACTCTACCATCACAAAAATGACCCATTGCAGTCTTCTCAGATGTCGTCTCTGCATGAATATCAATGATGATAGCATCACAAGTATCACCGAGCGGATTCTCATCTAAAACCTTTTCTATTGCATTAAAGGGGTCATCCAAAGACTCCATAAATAATCTGCCCATTACATTTACAACTAAAACCCTACCTAACTGATTTGGAAAAATTTCAAACCCCTTGCCGGGTGTCTCCTCTGGATAATTGATGGGTCTTAGCAATCTATTCTCATCTTTAATATATTCAAATAATTCTTTTTGATCCCAAACATGATTTCCTGTGGTTATACAATCAATACCCGATGAAAAAAAATCCTCACAGATTTTCTCAGTAATACCAAAACCACCCGCTGCATTTTCACCGTTAACAATAACAAAATCTAATGAAAAATTTCTTCGAATTTCTGGTATTTCTTTAACAACAGCTTCTCTTGCCGAACGTCCAACCACATCACCTAAAAACAAAATCCTCAAATCTTTTTCCCCTTAAAATTAATAACGCCTTTTTCTGTAATAACTCCATCAATAGGATAGTCATGTTTTTCTTTATAAATATCACTCGTTTGTTGACCAGAAAAAGCTAGGCCGAACTTATCACTTAAATGAAAAAAAGGAAGGGTTCTATCATAAATACCTCCTCCCATTCCAAGACGAGTTCCATTTTTGTCAAAGCACAATAAAGGAATAAGTATTATATCGGGTATTAAAATTTTACCTTTATATGGCGCAAAAATATTTGAATGATCAAGCCTTAGTTCATCACCATTAATCCATTCTCTAAATTCAATAATTTTTTTATCATTAACATATGGAAGTGAGGTTAAGGCTCCTTTTGATAGAGAATAGCTTAATATTTCAAGACAATTAACTTCGCTACCTAAGGGGTTATATCC
>JABHUT010000128.1 GCA_018658685.1 Alphaproteobacteria bacterium | reverse complement strand
TGCAATATTCAATCTAATTTGCTCCATAGAATCCCGATCCCTTATTGTGACACTATCATCTTCTAGGGTTTGAAAATCTATTGTAATACACATTGGCGTACCTATTTCGTCATGCCGCCTATAACTTTTCCCAATATTGCCAGAATTATCTAGCAAAACTCTTCCTAACCTAAGACTCTGTAGAGACTTCTTTAAACTTAAGGCTTTGGAAACAAGGTCTTCGTTATTTCTTTTTAATGGAATAATTGCAGCTTTGATTGGGGATAAGTGGGGTTTTAAAGCTAATACAGTTCTCTCTTTTCCATCGTCTAATTTTTCAACCTTATATGCCTCATTGAGGACAGCAAGAACTCCCCTATCAACTCCTGCAGAAGGCTCTATTACATAAGGTATTATCCATTTATTGGTAATTTTATTTTGAATTGCAAGTTTCGTCACAGAATCATTATTTTCTTTAACATTGGCTTTAATATCATATTCTTTTTGATGTCGAGTATGAGATCCTATGTCAAAATCAGTTCTATTGGCTATTCCCTCCAATTCTTCTACTCCATGAGGAAATCTATACATTATATCAACTGTTTTTTTTGAATAATGGGAAAGATCTTTTTGTGGTACGTCGATTATTTCTAAATTTTCTTTAATAACGCCTTGGTTAACCCACCAATCAATTCTACTTTCAATCCATTTATTATGCCACTCTTCATCGCTACCCGGTTCAACAAAAAACTCAAGTTCCATTTGCTCAAACTCTCTTACTCGAAAAATAAAGTTTCTTGGAGTTATTTCATTCCTAAAAGCTTTTCCAATTTGTGCAATTCCAAAAGGTAAGGATCTTGATGTGGAATCAATAACATTTTTAAAGTTTGTAAAGATCTGTTGAGCAGTTTCAGGTCTTAAGTAAGCATAATTTGAGCCATCATCTATTGGTCCAACATTTGTTTTAAACATTAAGTTAAATGGTCTTGGTTCAGTTAACTCAGAGGATCCACAAGATGGGCATTTATTATCCTCAATATGATCAGCTCTCCACCTTGATTTGCACTCTTTACAGTCAACAAGCGGATCCGTGAATGTCTCTTCATGTCCTGAATATTTCAAGACTTTTGGATGGGTTAAAATTGATGAGTCAAGACCCTCGACATCATCTCTTTCATAAACCATAGAGCTCCACCAAGCCTCTTTAAGATTATTTTTTAATTCAACCCCCAAAGGCCCATAATCATACAACCCTTGAAGACCTCCATATAATTCATTAGTTTGAAATATAAAGCCTCTTCTTTTACAAAGCGAAACTAAGTCTTCCATACTCGATGCTGTCAAATTAACCTCCAATTCCTAAATATTTAATATAATTAAGAATTCTTTTTCTATAATAGTTTTAGCTTAAAAAATAGCTCTAAAGCATTAACTTTATAAGGCAGCCCCATTTCTTAAGATATTTTCAACTCTTCGAGTTGGCGTCCCGTTATTATTATTTAAAATTAAACCACTATTAAATTTCAAAGCTTTTTTTGAGTCTCTTACTCCAGTTATTATCACTCTTGAGGCTTGCACATTCCTTTTAGAAAAAATCGGAGTTACCTCAACTCCACCCATTTTTCTTGAAAACAAATAGAGAAGTTCAGGTAAATTATTAATATGATTAATAAAAGTTATTTTTCCTCCTGATTTTGAAAAAGTTAAAGATTTCTTTATCCAAGTCTCTAATGTTTCATTGTTTCCAATATTAGCGGCTTTTTTATTATCGTTTTCTGGAGCACTAGATATATTTTTTATAAAATAAGGAGGGTTTGCATAAACATGATCAAATGTATGACTTTTTAACTCTTTCATCTTCTCAGAATTACTCTCTATATCAATATTTAATACCTTAATGATTTCTTGAAAATTATTAATTTCAATATTCTTATTAGAAATTTCTAACATTGATGGATTATTCTCAAACCCAAGAATTTTTATTCCTTTTACACGATAAGCAAGGCATAACGATACAACGCAAGAACCAATACCTAACTCCAAACAATTATCGCCTTTTTTTGCTGTTATTGAAGATGCCAAAATTACAGCATCATGA
>JABHUT010000127.1 GCA_018658685.1 Alphaproteobacteria bacterium | reverse complement strand
ATTTGCTGCTTCAGGCCTATTTAAAATAATTCTTCCAATATTATTTTCTATTTCAAATCTAAGATTTTTATAATTCATTTCTCTCTCACTTATTTTCTGCTTGTTCAATTAGGGGTAGAATTAATTTAGCAGAATACCAAAAACAAAACCCAGAAATAGGGTAAGCTATAATTCCCAATGTTAATAAAGAATAACGGATTCCATCATCATAATTAAAAAAATTATCATTTAAGAAGCCTAGTGCGAATGGACCTAAGGCAAATCCAACAACATTTGCGCTAATATAATAAATAGAGGCAGTTCTTGCTCGTAAATTAATAGGCGATGCATTTTGTACTGCCGAAGCATAAAGGCCAGGTCCAGCTGACATAAAAAATATTAATCCAATAAGGCCGACTTGAGCCAGAATTACATTATTAACTAGGCAAAATAAAATCAGTGAGAGCCAACAAAAGAAAAGAGTAATTGGTGCGATTAATAGATTAGCATTTTTTATACCTTTTGTCATAAAGGAGCTCGCTAGCAATCCAAAACCTAAACTTCCTCCAATCCCAAAAATAATATTAAAAAGTCCAAAATTTTGACCTGCGTAGCTCTTAGGAAGATCATGGACACGAACTAGCATTTCAACTCCCCAGGCAAGAACAGAGTATCCAATAATGCCAGTCATTGTCACACCTAAGAACATAAAGGCAAAGAATTTCCAAGCCTTTTTGATAAAAGGCAGGATAGGATTTTCTATTTGATTTTTTTCAACTTCATCTTTCGGCATAGGAAGAAATCTAATCAGCAATGCTAATATCAAGCTAAAGAAAGCAAAAATAAGAAATGTTAAACGCCAGTCAGCTAAATTCGATAGAGGACCTAAAAAGGGTCTAGCAACTGATATATTTGTTATGATTGCTCCTCCTCCCCAAGCAGCTAAAGCTGATCCTAGGAATGGCCCAGACCCAAAAATACCCAGGGCTAAAGGAAGTTTTTCTTTAGTGAAGAATCCTGCTAGTATTGCAAGCGCAATAGGACCTAAGGCTGCCTCACCAACACCAACACCTATTCGAAAGATAATAAGATCCCAAAATTGTTGTGCAAAACCCGAAAGACCCGTCAGTATACTCCACATAAATATTGTCCAGAATAATATTGTCCTTTTATTACCTTTATCTGCCAATATTCCAAATACAAGCGAAGCTATACCAAAAAAAATTGCAAAAACTGTTCCAAATAAAAAACCAATTTGTGTATCAGTTAACAGAAGGTCTGCTTTGAGCTCAGGTATCATTATTGAAGGTAGCTGTCTATCTGCAAAGGATAAGGTATTAACTGTTGTAATAAAAAAGACAGCTATCCAAGCTAATTTTGATGATGCTTTTGAAGAAATGCTCATTTAATTTTTCCGATATTTATTATTGTTATTGTTATGTTTTAATATTTATAAATAGATTTTTTAGGCTTACTTAAAACTCTATGTACTATTGGTTCAAAATCTTTCAGTTGCATTGATTCATAGTCTGGATCAAAAGCACATTGATCATAGAGATGACAAAATTGAGCTGTGTATTCATAAAATTCATGACCTTTGTATTTATCACGCATATTATTATCTAATCCTAGGTGCTCAAAAAAATAATAACCTTGGAATATTCCATGATTATTGAGCATCCAATGATTTTTTTCTGATACAAAAGGTTTTAATATGGCTGCACCTATTTCGGCATGGTTATGAGAGCCAAGTGTATCACCGATATCATGAAGAAGTGCACATACAACGTACTCTTCATCTTTTCCGTCTTTATATGCCCTTGTAGCAGTTTGAAGGCTATGCTCCAATCTATCGACAGCAAATCCTCCATGGTCATCTTTAAGTATTTTAAGATGATCTAAAATTCTATGTGAAAGGTTTTGATTAAATTCTTTGGCATAATCTGAAATAATAACCCAATCCTCTTTTGTTGAGGAAGCCATTGTTTTATAGGTTGCGCGACCTTTATTAATAATGTCATTCATATTTGATCCCCTTTAAAAATTATCTTAAATTAATTTTTTACTAATACAAAATATTTCTTACATAATTAAAGAGTTTTGATTATTATTTTAATGTAGTATGAGTTTATTAATGCGAAAAATAAAAATAACTATCTATCTTTTTTTTATAGTTTTACTTTTAAACGGCTGTGAAACAACACAATTAGTTAAAGTAAAGTCAGATAAAAATTTATTATCATTAGAGACAAAACTAACAACAAATAATGGCCCTGTAATTGGCTTTATTGATCAGATGGGTATTAAAAAATGGCTGGGAATTCCTTTTGCAGAACCGCCTATCAATGAATTAAGATGGAGGGCGCCAATAAAGGGAAAAAATTGGAAATCCCTCAAGGAGGCAAATTCTTTTTCATCGCCTTGTGTACAATTTCAATCCTCACTTACTGCTGATGGACTAGTTAAACCTGGCGAGATAGTTGGTAGTGAAGATTGCTTATATTTAAATGTATATGCCCCAAATTTATCAAATAACGAATTAGTTGATAACAGGGAATTATTACCTGTTATGGTGTGGATTCATGGTGGAGGAAATACCACAGGTATGACATCTGAATACCATCCAGAACGTTTTGTTAAATCTGAAAATGTTATTTTCGTTAGTATGTCTTATAGGCTAGGTTTTTTTGGTTGGCTTTCGCATCCATTAATTAGAGAACAACAGGGGCTTAATGCCAGTTCGAATTTTGGTCTTCTGGACCAAATTATGGCCATTCAGTGGATTAAGGATAATATTCAATTTTTTGGAGGTAATCCTAATAATATTACTATTTTTGGAGAAAGCGCGGGCGGCCAAGATGTTATTGCCTTATATACATCTCCTTTAGCAAAGGGTTTATTTGAGAGAGCAATATCTCAGTCAGGAGGAACTAGCGTTACAAGCATTAAAGATGCTGAGAAAATTGATCGGTATGATGCTAATTTTACAGATAATTACAAATACCGTCATTTAACAACTGAAGAATGGATAAATGTCTTAAATAAAAAAGGTCTTTTAATTTCAAAATTTAATGATGAAGAAGTTCTTACAGACCTTAGATCTCTAACCCCAAGAGATTTAATGAGTGCAATAGCAAAAGGTGATTTTTGGAGTGAACAAAGAGACCTGGCAAGAATAATTGGAGATGATATCGTTGTACCGAAGGATGGTATTTTAGATAGCTTGAGCGATATTAATAAGCACGCAAATGTTCCTATTATTTTCGGAATTAATAAAGATGAAAATAAGTTGTTTAATTTTTTTGATAAAAAATATGTAAGTAATTTTTTTAATATTTATTTTAGAGTAAAGGATGCTTTTTATTATGATCTTATTTCTGATTACCAGAGTCTAGCATGGCGATCTAATGGGCTTGATACACCCGCAGACCTTGTTAAAAAAAGTGGTCAAGAAAACGTTTTCGCCTATAGATTTGATTGGGATGAAGAGCCAAAAGTTCTTGGGATGGACTTCTCACTCCTTCTTGGTGCTGCACATGCTTTTGAAATTCCATTTATAATGGGAGATTTTGACTTTGGTGATCAAACATCCTTTCTATATGATAAAAGAAAAATAGACGAAAGAGATATTTTATCATCAACAATGATGAGTTATTGGGCTGAATTTTCCCGATCAGGCAAACCTTCAACATCTAATAATAGTGATCTTCCTAAATGGACAAACTGGAAAAGTGGAGATCAAGATCGCCTGCGTATAATGATCTTGGATACACTATCCTCTGGAGGAACTCAGATGGATCAAAGTTATGTGCCAATTAAAAAGCTAGTAGAAATTTTCGAGGAAGATACTAGATCAAATGAGGTTGACGATAAGTGTAGATTTCTAAATATTGCTTATTCTTGGGTAGATGACTGGAAATTAAAAAATAATTCTTGTTTAGGCGATTAAAAATATGAAAAAGTACGACTGCTTATTTATTGGTAATGCAATTGTTGATGTTGTAGCAAATGTTTCATTCGAATTTTTAAAAGATCAGAATATCGATGTTGGTTCCTGGAGACCAACTACTTTAGATGAAATATCTCAGCTTCAAAATAAAATGGAAAATATATTGGTAGCCTCTGGCGGATCAGCAGCAAATTCAGCAGTTGGGTTCTCTTTGTTGGGAGGAGAGTCTAGTTTTATAGGTAGAGTTAAAGCTGATGAATTTGGAGAGCTTTATGTGAAGGATTTACAGGATGCAAATGTTGATTTTGTATCATCAGCTGTAAGTGATGGGGATGAAACAGGGAGATGTTTAGTTTACGTAACACCTGATGCACAGCGTTCAATGAGAACCTATCTTGGAGCAGCATCAAATCTTTCACCAGATGAAATTAATGATAGTTCTGTAGAGGAATCAGAGTTCATTTATATGGAAGGTTATTTATGGGATGAGCCTATTGCAAAGGAAGCATGTAAGAAAGCGTATGATTTATCTAGAAAGGTTGGAACAAAATCTGTATTAAGCCTCTCAGATTCTTTTTGTGTCGATAAGTGGCGTTCTGAAATTAGAGAACTGACAAAAACAACAGATATTATTTTTGGAAATGAAGAAGAGATTATGTCTTTATATAATACAAATATACTTTCTGATGCTATATCCGCTGCAACAAGCGAAATAAACCTTTGTATTGTTACGCGCGGTGACAAAGGCTCACTAATAATTTCTTCAGAAGGTGTTGAAGAAACACCAGCGTTTAGTTGTGAGAAAGTTCTAGATACTACAGGTGCAGGGGACTTATATGCAGCTGGCTTTCTCTATGGTTTAAGTAATAATTTGAGGCTTTATGAATGTGCTCAACTTGGATCATTTTGTGCATCTCAGGTTATTGGTCTTTTAGGTCCAAGGCCTTCTCCTAATTTAGCTAAATTAGCGAAAGATGAAGGTTTATTAGTTTAATTTTTTTTAGTATATTTAATTTATGGATATTAAATCGTTATTGATTCAACCTGAAAGAGCTCTACCTGGAAGAGATAGTGCAATAGAAGTAAATGCTAACCACTTTGTTAGTGATCAACCGATTGCACCTCCTTTTTCGGAGCATTTAGAGCTCGCAGATTTTGGCTTAGGTTGTTTTTGGGGTGCCGAAAGAATTTTTTGGTCCCTAGAAGGAGTTGATGCAACGGCTGTTGGTTATATGGGTGGATATACGCCTAACCCAACTTATGAAGAGGTATGTTCTGGAATGACTGGACATACGGAAGCTGTAAGGGTGATTTTTGATTCAAAAAAAATATCATACGAAGAGTTACTCAAAGTTTTTTGGGAGTCTCATAATCCTACTCAAGGAATGCGCCAAGGCAATGACGTTGGTACTCAATATAGATCTGCGGTGTATACGCATAGTGATATTCAAAGTAAGTCAGCATCTCTTTCAAAAGAAACGTATCAGCTTAATCTAAATGAAAAATCCTTTGGTTCAATCACTACTGAAATAAGTGCTGCCGGACGTTTCTATTACGCAGAAGACTATCATCAACAATATTTGGCTAAAAATCCTAATGGCTATTGTGGAATAGGTGGTGTTGGTATTGAATTTAAATCTTAGTGTTTATGATGGTGCGATTTTAAATCTTTCTCAACATCTTCGTGATCACCAATAACAACATGATGTTTACTCTTTACAACAACTCGCTCAAGAACTGGAACAAGAAGAAGAGGTAATAACCCCCCAAAGACTATTCCTAAAGTTGCAGGTCGCATTGTTGAGTCTAAAAGAGCTGCAATTAAATCAGCTAAAACATGAGCTATTCCTGCACCTATAATCCCTGCAACATAACCATTTGATATTATTTTCAATAATCGATTAATACTAAAACCAGAATAATATCCTAAGAGCATAATACTTACATGTACTAATCCAAAAATAAAACCTCTTGATAGCTGACTATCGACTCCAAAGATATTTATTATTAAATCATCCATAATAAGCTTCCCTAAGGTATTAAGTTTAGAACTGTTTATTTATTGAGAAATGAAACTCCCTCTCATTACCAACAAAGTATCTGTAACTTCCAAAAGCAAAATCTGCTCTTGTGGCATATCTCTCATCAGTCAAATTAGCAACCTTAAAAGCAAAATTTGATGTTTCACTTATTGATACTTGAGCTCTTAAGTTAAATATATCATGACCAGCATAGAAATGAGCATTCCTCTCGTCAATTGGATAGTCTCCAACCTTTATCCATTCAACTTCAATTTTTCCATCTTTTAAGAATAAGTACGAAACTCTTGTGTTAGCTAGTTTTTTTGGAGCAGAGTCTATAATATTTCCATTTCTTATTCCATTAGGGAGATGGTCAAAATCATACTTATGATTAGCTAGGCTAGCTGAGCCAGAAATTTCAAGATTTTTTCCTATACTTACAAGGTAATTAAACTCAATTCCTTCATGTTCTGTTTTACCATTTTCAACATTAAAACCTTGAGAGTCTCTAAAGAAAAAATTATCTTTTTCCATTTTATAACCAACTATTTCATATTGAACGTTATCGATAGACCCCCTAATACCTATTTCAAAGCTATCAAGTTTTTCTGATTTTGCACCTCCTGGAATTTGTTTACTTTGTATTCTGTATAAATCTGTTACTTGGGGAGCTCTGTTACCTCTGGAAAAATTCGCAAAAAGTGCATTTTTATCATTTATTAGATAAGAGATAGCGGTCTTAATAGATATATCGGTATAATCATCTGACCTATTTGGGGTAACTTGAATCCTTCCTTTTGTTCCATCTTGAATATTTGTTTTATAGTCATATTCTGTATTTTCGGCTCTAACGCCTCCTGTTAGTATAGTTTTTGAATTAAGTTGCCACTCAGTATTTATGTAAATCGATAAAATCCTGCTATCAACAATGTAGTCATAATGTGGTCCATTAGGATAGGCTAGTCTTGGTCCAAAAGATACATCAGGAGCATCCTGAAATTCGTTCAACTTTCCCTCCGTAAGTTCTAAGTCGCCGCCCAAGTAAAGATTTAAATTATTAATTTCTTTTGTATACAGGGTTTGCACACCAATACTTTTATGACTATTTTTTTCGAGAGGTTTTCCAGGAAGGAAGTGCATTTTGAAATTCATATCATTATAACGAACGAAAGGTGTAATACTCAATGTTGCATTTTCAAGGTTTTTGATAATTTTTAAAGCAGATCTGATACTATAAGTATCTCTGTATGCCTCAGGGTCAGGATTGATTTCACTAAGCCTTCTATCTTCATATACCTCAAATCCTTTTACATAACCCATTGTCTCTTGATTAAGGTTTGTTCCTGAGAAAGTAAAAATATAATCAGTTAAGTTTTCTGAATGATCCAATCTGAGAAGAAATTTCTGTTGTCCATAGTGGGGTTGATCAGTTTTATCATCATCATTACCAGAGTTATTATTATTACGTCCATTATCTTCACGCCAAAATAGGCCTAGAAATAAGCCTCCATTTTCAGTAGGAATCGAGTAATCACCATCTATAATAAAGTCAGATTTTGAAAAATGTGTTCCAATACTTCCACTTTGAGTATCAGATGGTTTAGGTGTTATTACATTCATAAGACCATGTATTGCATTTGAGCCATAAAGTGTTGACCCAGGTCCACGTATGACTTCTGATTTTTCTCCAATTTCTATAATAGATTCCATTAAACCATTTACATTTCCAAACCCAGGTGACCTCAAGGGAATTCCATCCTCAAGAAATAAAAAACTTCCTGCACCAGCACCACCTGATAGCACTGGGGATCTAATGGATGTTAGATGCTCTTGGCCACTTCCTTGACTTATATATATGCCCGGTAACCTGTTTATAATCTCACTAGGGTTGCGGGACCCTAAAAATTTAATCTCTTCAGATTGGATTAACGAGATATTTCCTTGAGTAGTTAAAACCTTGCTGTCATTTTTTGATGCAGTTACAACAATTTCATCAATTAAGTTTGCCTCAACATTGGACTGAGATAAAAATAAAAAAGTTATAGTACAAGCTAATACTAAGTATCTTATTTTAGTAAATTTCATGAATTTCTCGTTAGGATTTTATTATTACTATATTGATTTTTTATTAAATTTTAATTTTAACATAGTCGTTAATATCTAACCTTTTATAACTCTTATTAGATCATGGAAATTAACAAATCCAATAGGGGTTTTGCCGTCATCTGTTACAAAGAGCCCTTGAATTCCAAGATTGTTTATTAACTTTAAAGCATCTGAGACTAATAATTTAGAAGATACCATTTGAGGTCTCTTCGTCATAATTGATTCAACTTTATTATTTAGTATCTCAGGACCCATGTGCCTTCTAAGATCTCCATCAGTAATGATTCCTTCTAAAGAATTATTAGAAATAACTCCTATACAGCCAAAACCCTTTTCGGAAATTTTAATCAAGGCTTCTGACATAGGGCTGCCAATATCAATGGTTGGTAAGGATTCTCCAGAATGCATCACGTCTTTAACAACTGCTAATGCTGCTCCCAGTTGTCCTCCAGGGTGAAGTGATCTAAAATTGTCCTTATTAAAGTCTCTAATGTTAAGAAGTGATATTGCAATTGCATCACCAATAACGAGCTGCATAGTTGTTGACGTTGTTGGAGCAAGTCCATTAGGGCAGGCTTCTTCAACCATTGGTATATTTAGTGCGATATTTGAAGATTTTGCCAAATGACTCTCTTTATTGGACGAAAGACCTATAAGTTTAATTTTATTTTCTAAGGCATATTTTACAATATTTCCTAACTCAGTTGTCTCCCCAGACCAGGAAATAGCTAAAATAATATCTTTCTCTTCTATCATTCCCATATCGCCATGACTTGCTTCTGTTGGATGAATGAAATACGAGGGAGTTCCGGTTGAGGATAGCGTAGCAGAAATTTTTCGTCCAATATGTCCTGATTTACCAACACCCGTAACAACAACTTTTCCTTTAGAGTTAAAGATAGCATCAACAGCTTTTTCAAAATCGGAATTAAAAAATTCCTTCAGAAGAGAAAGGCCCTCTATTTCATCGCTTAAAGCTTTTTGAGCTGATTCAATAATTTTCATTTTACTACCTACTTAGTATTAATTGTATTTCTACCAACTGAGTGATATTCGAAATTTAAATCTTCCATCTCTTTAAGGGAGAATATATTCCTAAAATCAACTATAATGGGTCTCGTCATAATATCCTTAATTTTCTTTAAATCTAGTTCTTTAAATTCATTCCATTCAGTAAGAATAATTAAACAATCTGAATTTTTTGCAACGGAATAAGCATCATCTTTCCATTCTGCGCCATAAAATTCATTAATATTTTCTTTATTAGCTTCTGGATCATAGATAGAAACATTAATATTTTTTTTAAGAAGCTTTGGTATAATAGACAAGCTTGGGGCTTCCCTCATATCATCAGTATTAGCTTTGAATGTAACACCAAGAATACCAACTTTCTTATTTTCTCCAATTACCTCAAGAATTCTATCGCCTAAGTTTAACTTTCGTCTTTCATTCCCATCAATGACCGCCTTAAGAAGGTTTTGAGGAGCTTTAAATTCTTCACCTGATTCTATTAATGCTCTTGCATCTTTTGGAAAACATGAGCCACCAAACCCCGGACCGGCATTTAGAAAGTGAGGTCCTATCCTTTTATCTAATCCAATGCCATTTGCTATATCCTCTACATTAGCCCCAACTTTTTCACATAGATCTGCAATTTCATTTATAAAAATTATTCGCATGGCAAGCATTGAGTTACTTGCATATTTTATAAGTTCAGAAGATTTTCTAGAGGTAAAAATAATTGGATACTCTTTTTTAATCTGTCGTTTATATATTTCTTTAATTGATTCAATTGCATTTTTGCTTGATGTTCCAACTACTATTCTATCAGGATTTTCAAAGTCTCTAATAGCAGATCCCTCTCTTAAAAACTCAGGATTAGAGATCACTTCAAATTTTTTAGTAGGATTTTTCTCAGATATAATTTCTTCTATCCTATCACAAGTTCCAACAGGTACCGTTGACTTTACTATAATAATACTCTCGTCACGAAGGGACTCTGATATTTCTTTTGCACAAGAATATATTTGCGATAAATCAGCATTGTCACCTTCTAGACTTGTTGGAGTCCCTACTGCAATAAATATAATTTTTGATGCATTTAAAGAAGATTTTATGTTGGAAGAAAAAGATAAATTTTCCTCCTTTATATTTTTTTTTACAAGAGTTTCTAGTCCTGGTTCGTATATTGGAATTTGGCCTCTGGAAAGATTGGCTATTTTGCTTTTGTCCTTATCAACACAAATTACTTTATGGCCTGCATCCGATAAACACGCTCCTGTTACAAGTCCAACATAACCAGACCCTATGATAGTAATGTTCATAAATACTCCCAAAAGAGGTTAATACAAAAATGAAACAGCCTAAAAATAGAGAGTCTCTTTTTTATATTAGTTAAAAATATTTAATTTTTCTTTAACAACTTTTTCTAAGTAAGGCGAAGGCGTAAAATCAGCACCATACTCCTCTTCCATTTTCTTAAGCCATTCAAGAATTTTTTCAAAACCTATTAGATTTCCATAAAACATTGGACCGCCTTCATACACAGGCCAACCGTATCCGTTGATCCAAATTATATCAATATCACTAGCCCTAATCGCCATACCTTCTTCAAGAATTTTAAATCCTTCATTAATCATTGGATAGAGACATCTCTCAATAATTTCTTCTTTATTAATAGAACGCCTTTTAATTTGTTTTTCCTGGGCAAAGTTTATTATTAATTCCTCAACCTCTGGGTCAGATGATTTGTTTCTATTTTCATCATAAATATAAAAACCCTTTCCAGATTTTTGTCCAAATCTGTCATTCTCACAAAGCTTTTCTCTTACAGTTTCTCCACGAGAAGTTTCTTTATTCCATCCAATATCTAGGCCAGCAAGATCCGACATTGCAAATGGCCCCATTGGAAATCCAAAATCAAAAAGTGCATCATCAATATCCCATGGTAGGGCGCCCTCTAAAATAAGTTTATTCGCCTCTCTTTGTCTTTGGGCGAGAATTCTATTACCCACAAAACCTGGACAAACACCAACTAAAGCAGCAATTTTTCCAATTGATTTAGCCATTGCCATTGATGTTGCTATAACTTCATTAGAAGTTTTTTCACCTCTTACAACTTCAAGTAGTTTCATGACATTAGCTGGACTAAAGAAATGAAGGCCAATAACATTTTCTGGTCTATCTGTTGTAGAGGCAATTTCATTAATATCTAATCCAGATGTATTGGTTGCCAGAATAGCTCCATTTTTTGCTACAGTATTTAATTTAGAAAAGATTTCTTTTTTCAAATCCATATTCTCAAAAACTGCTTCAATTATTAAATCTTTCTCAGACAAAGAATTAATTGAAACATCTCCATTGATTAGGCTCATCCTTTTCTCAACGTCCTCAATAGAAATTCTTCCTTTGCTAGCTGTATTTTCATAATTTTTTCGAATAATACCAATACCCTTATCTAAGCGTTCTTGATTTTGTTCTACTATAGTGACGGGAATATTTGCATTTGCAAAATTCATAGCAATACCGCCTCCCATAGTGCCAGCTCCAATTATACCAACCTCATTAATTTTTAATTTTTCTGTTGCTCTTGGAATATCAGGGATTTTTGCAACCTGCCTTTGTGAGAAAAAGAAGTATCTCTGAGCGGCTGATTGATTTCCAGTTACTAGTTTTAAAAATAAATCTCTTTCAACTTTTATCCCTTCTTCAAAGGATTTATTAACGGCTGCCTCAATACATTGAATATT
>JABHUT010000126.1 GCA_018658685.1 Alphaproteobacteria bacterium | reverse complement strand
ATATCAAAGTAGCCTGTTCCAACCTCTCTTTGGTGACGAGTTGCTGTATAGCCGTTTTTTTCTGAATTAAATTCTGCTTGTTGAAGCTCTGAATATGCGCCCATGCCACGGTCTCTAAAATTTGAAGCTAGTTCAAACATACCGTAATTTAATGAATGGAAGCCTGCTAAAGTAACAAACTGATATTTAAACCCAAGTTTACCAATTTCCTCACGGAATGTTTCAATAGTATCCTTATCAAGATTAGCTTCCCAATTAAAACTAGGAGAACAATTATAGGCTAACATTTGATCGGGATAAGCAGCCTTAACCTGCTTAGCAAATTCAGCTGCAACCTCTAAACTTGGTACAGAAGTCTCCATCCAAATTAAATCTGCATGAGGTGCGTATGCAATTGCTCTTTTTACACAATTATCAAAACCTGATCCTTCTTTAAGTCTATAGAAACCCTCTGGAGTTCTATCGTCTCTATCAATGAATTCATGATCTCTTTCATCAACATCTGACGTAATTAATTTAGCGCTTTCTGCATCTGTTCTAGCAACTATGATTGTAGGTACACCACAAACATCAGCAGCAAGTCTAGCAGCATTAAGATTTCTTATATGTTGTTTAGTAGGTATTAAGACCTTACCTCCCATATGTCCGCATTTCTTTTCAGATGCTAATTGATCTTCAAAGTGTACACCTGATGCTCCAGCATCAATATAAGCTTTCATAATTTCAAAGCAATTTAGTGGTCCGCCAAATCCAGCTTCAGCATCAGCAATAATAGGTGCGAACCAATCTCTTTTTGCACCACCTTCAGAAACTTCAATTTGATCAGCTCTTTGAAGAGTACGGTTAATTTTTTTTGCTAACTCAGGCCCTGAATTGGCTGGGTATAAACTTTGATCAGGGTAAGTTGCGCCAGCAGTATTATTATCAGCAGCTACTTGCCATCCGGATAAATAAATTGCTTTTAATCCAGCTCTAACCATTTGCATGGCTTGATTTCCAGATAAAGCACCTAGTGATGAAACTTGATCTTCTGTGTGAAGTAGATCCCAAAGTTTATTAGATCCCCTTGTCGCTAGTGTATATTCAATTGGAAATGAACCTCTTAATTTTTCAACATCTTCTACTGAATAAGGTCTTTCAATACCATCATATCTTCCTTTAGGAGCCGAGGGAACTAAATCATAAAAACTTTTTGTCATCTTAAAATCCTTTATTTTTTGGAGGCTTATTTATTTATAGAAATAATTTCTTCATAAGCCGGTAGTGTTAGGAACTCTTTACAGTCAGGAGATATAGACATTTTCTCAAATAATTCAATAGCTTTTTCGTATTTTCCTTGATTCCACTGATTTTCTTCAATAATTTTTTTAAGTTCATTAATTTCATCATCGAGAATTGATTTAAATAATTCAATTGTTACAGTTCTTCCATCATTTAAAGTTGAAGAATGCTTAAGCCATTGCCAAATTTGTGCTCTTGAAATTTCTGCAGTTGCTGCATCTTCCATAAGATTGTAAAGGGGTACTGCACCTCTACCACCCAGCCAAGCAGCAATATATTGAATTCCAACTCTTATACCCTCCCTCATTCCAGCCTCTGTTCTTTCACCATCGTGAACCTTTAAAAGATCTTTTTGGGTAATATTTACGTTATCCAAGGATACGTCGAGTTGATTATCGCCAGTAATTGAAGAATTAAAAATATCAAGAGCCACAGGGACTAAGCCAGGATGAGCAACCCATGTACCGTCATGCCCATTTTTTGCTTCTCTTTCTTTATCGTTTTTGACTTTTTCAAAAGCTGCATTATTTTCAGTATCATTATTTTTTACTGGTATTTGAGCAGCCATTCCGCCCATCGCAAAAGCACCTCTTTTGTGACAGGTTTTGATTAGCAAAAGAGAGTAAGCGTTGAGAAATGCATCACCCATAACAACTTGAGACCTGTCAGGCAAAATATAATCAGGGTTATTTCCAAGTCTTTTTATGTAACTAAAAATATAATCCCATCTTCCGCAATTTAGGCCAACTATATGGTCTTTTAATTCATAAAGTATCTCATCCATCTGAAATGCAGCAGGCAAAGTCTCAATTAAAACTGTTGCTTTACAAGTACCGATTGGAATACCCAATAATTCTTGGGCTTTACTAAAGACCTTGTTCCACAGCCTTGCTTCAAGATAACTTTCCATTTTTGGAAGATAAAAATAAGGGCCTGTATTCTTTTCCGATATTTTTTTATGGTTATGAAATAGATAAACTGCGAAATCAAAAATTCCACCAGAAATTCTCTCTCCATCAACCTCAATATGAGCTTCTTCAAGATGCCATCCTCGCGGTCTAACTATTAATACTGAAGGGTCGGGGTTAAGCTTATATTCTTTTCCAGAGTTTGGATCTTTAAAATCAATTTCATCATTCCATAAGTCTTGTAAATTTATTTGACCTTGAATAATATTTCCCCAAGTAGGGGACATAGAGTCTTCAAAGTCTGTCATAAATGTTTTTGCATCTGAATTTAGCGCGTTTATAATCATTTTACGATCTACAGGTCCAGTGATCTCAACTCTTCTATCCAAAAGATCTTGAGGAATCGAAGTGATTTTCCAGTCTGATTCTCTTATAGATTTAGTTTCTTCTAAAAAATCAGGAAGACTCCCATTATCGAGATCAAATTGCTTTCTTAATCTTTCTTGAAGGACCCCGAGTCTTTCTCGCTTAAACTCACGTTCAAGTTCTGCAATCAATGTAAGGCATTCTTTTGTAAGTATTTTCTCTATTCCTGGATAATCAGTTCCTAGAATTTTTAAACCAGCTGGTGTGTCTAAATTTAATGACATAAAATTTTCCTTAATTTTTTTAGATAATTATTAATGGAAGGTATATCATAGAAAAATTATTTGGATAATGATATTTATCTGATTCTAAATTTTTTTTTGGAGTATGCCGTGAGTTCGGAAAAAAAGAAAAAAATCAAACCGCAACGACCAAGAGGTTTTGAAGATTTATCTGGTAATGACCTTGCTGAATTAAATAGATTAAGAAACTCTATTCAAAAGACTTATGGTCTTTATGGATTTGATGCTTTGGAAACAGGAATAATAGAATATTCTGATGTTATAGGATCTTTTCTTCCTGATCAGGATAGACCAAATGAAGGTGTTTTTTCTTTTCAAGATGATGATAATAAATGGGTTTCTTTAAGGTATGATTTAACTTCTGGTTTGGCTAGGTACGTAGCAGAAAATTATGACTCTTTACCTAAACCATTTCGAAGATATCAATCAGGATGGGTTTTTAGGAATGAGAAACCAGGTCCAGGAAGATTTAGACAATTCTTTCAAATCGATGCAGATACTATCGGAAGTGAGAATGCCCTTTCTGATGCTGAGATGTGCATGATGTTTGCAGATGCTATTGAAAGCACAGGTATAGATAGAGGGGATTATGTCATACGTCTAAATAATAGGAAAATTTTAGATGGTATAATTGATAGCTTAGATATAGCGGGAAACAAATCTGGATCAGATATTAATTTAGCAATTATGCGATCTATTGATAAATTAGATCGCTTAGGATTAGAGGGAGTCCAACAACTTCTTGGGGGTGGACGAAAAGATGAATCCGGAGATTTCACAAAAGGTGCGGGTCTTGATAATTCATCTATAAAAAAAATATTATTATTTTTAGAGTACGGAATAAATTCAAAACACTTGAGCAGGAAGAAATCTTTAGAAAATCTATCAAATCAGTTTGATTCAAATGTAATCTTTTCTGAGGCTATTGATGAGCTTGATCAAATATCATCAATAATTGATGTTGCAGGCTATGATGAAAAAAGAATTATAATAGATCCATCAGTTGTAAGAGGCCTTGGTTACTATACTGGTCCAGTTTATGAAGCAGATCTAACTTTTAATATTGAAACGGATAGCTCTTTAGAAAAATTTGGTTCTGTTGGAGGTGGTGGGAGATATGATGATTTAATTACAAGACTTAAGGGTGCCAGAGTTCCATCAACCGGTATTTCTGTTGGTGTGAGTAGGTTAAGTAGTGCATTAAAATACCTTAAAAAACAAAATGGAAATAAAGAACAACTAGCTGTTGTCGTTTTGGTAATGGATAAGGAAAAAAGATCTCTTTATTATAAGATAGCATCCCAATTAAGGGAGGCTGGAATACCTTCGGAATGCTATGCTGGAGATGGTGGTATGAAGGCACAATTAAAGTACGCAGATAAGAGAAAGGCAAGAATTGCTCTGATATTGGGGGAGGATGAAGAGGCTTCCAATAGTATTACAATTAAAGACCTTTTGATAGGAAAGGAAGCGTCCGGTGAAATTTCAGATAATGAAGAATGGCGAAGCGGTAAAGTATCTCAAAAAACTGTTTCATTAGATAATTTTATCAGCGAGATCAAATCCCTAATTTAAATATAATTCATATTATATGAATAAATAATTTGATTAAATAATAAATTCATACTATATGAACTTATTATGATTAATGAAACTAACAAAATAATTGATTTATTAGGTGGAACAAGCATTTTAGCTAAGTTGTTAGGTGTTAATTTATCTGCTGTATCTAACTACAGAAAAAAAGGATTTCCCGCACGATTACATTATAAAATAGCATCTTTGTGTAATGAAAGGGGTATATCAATAGATGAGAAAATTTTTGGAGGTATCTCTAGAAATATTCTTCCTATGGATTCTCGACCTATCGAGATTCTTAGTGAGGTTTCTATTGATATTATGGAAAATTTAATAGGTAAAGAGTTTGAACTAATTGACCCTCCCATCCTTGTTTCCGCAGATAAAGTTTTAGATAGATTGGGTGAAAATATTGCCGATAGACTTTATATCTTTTCTGACCCAGCAGGCACAAGGCTTTGTTTGAGACCTGATCTTACAATACCAACATGTATACATTATTTAAATTCTGGCTTTACTGGTGAAAAAAAGAACTATGCATATCATGGTAAAGTTTTTCAATTCCAAAACCCTTCTTCGGACGAACCAAATGAATTTAGTCAAGCAGGACTTGAGTCAATAGGTGGAGATAGCTCTCTTGATTCTGAGGTAGAGATTTTCTACAGAACATTTGACTCTTTAAAAAAAGCAGGAATCAAAACATTAAATATCTCAATGGGTGATATTTCACTATTCTCATTACTCATAGATGTTTTGGATATTCCAATTATTTGGAAAGATCAGCTTAAGACGAAATTTTGGAATGATAAGAATTTTAAATTATTATTGGATGAATTATCAATTAAGAAGAAATTCGATAATAAACTTATTTATAAAATTTCTGATCTTGATCAAGAAATGGCCGAAGTTTTTGTCAGGGATGCGATTGGCTTGTCAGAAAATCAATCACCTGTTGGCAGAACTGTTCGAGAAATAACTGAAAGGCTAATGAAAAAGTCTCAAGAGTTAAATACTAAACCACTTTCAAAAAATACTTCTGATTTAATAAGGAATTTCCTATCAATTTCCGACTCACCTAAAGATGCTATCAAAAAATTAAAATTAATTTTAAAGAATGTTGACTCTAAATTAGATATTAAAATAGAAATTATTAACGAAAGAATAGATAGAATAATGAATTTAAATATAGATCTTAAAGATTCTATTTTTTCATTAGAAAAAGGTAGGACTGTTGAATATTACACCGGTTTTCTTTTTGATTTTAATTGTCCAATACTAAGTAATTCAATAAATATTGCTGGGGGAGGTCGTTATGACGACTTAATGAAGTCTGTAAGTTCTGACCTTGATATTCCTGCCTTTGGTGCCGCTCTTAACCTAGAAAGGATTGAGAAGGTAATTGCTAAGGAGCAGTTGTCATGAGCTCATTGTTATTAGCGCTGCCCTCAAAGGGAAGACTCCATGACCAAATGAATAAGTTTTTTGAAAGCTCTGGACTTAAATTATCTAGATCAGGTGGTAATAGAACTTACTCAGGTTTTATTGAAGGTATAGAAAAAATAGAAATTCTTTATCTGTCTGCAAGTGAGATTTCTAGTGAATTACTTAAAGGAAATATTCATATGGGAATAACCGGTATTGATTTAATAGAGGAAAGTAGAACTTCTGCTTCTAAAGAAGTCATTATGTTATCTAAGTTAGGTTTCGGCAAAGCAAACGTTGTGATCGCAGTTCCTAATTCTTGGATTGATGTTGAAAATATTAAGGATTTATCTGAAGTAGCTTCTGAGTTTCGTTCATACAATAATCGAAGAATGCGTGTAGCTACTAAGTTTAAAAATATTACCAGGAATTTCTTTTCAAACAACGGTATAAGTAATTATAGGCTTGTTGATAGTGCAGGTGCTACAGAAGGTTCTCCAGCTGCGGGAACTTCAGAAATTATTGTAGATATTACTGAAACTGGACAGACGATAGATGCAAATAATTTAAAAATTCTTAAAGATGGAGTTATGTTAAAGAGTCAGTCATGTATTTTTTCAACACCAAATGATATTTGGGATGATATTGACTTGGGACCTGTGGAAAAATTTTTAAGAATAATTTCAGCGAGATCAGAGGCGATGAATAAAGCAGAGTTATTTTTTGATTATACTAAGGACACGAGTGACTTGGAAATTAATCTTTACAGAAAATTTAAGGCAATTTTTTCTAAAGGTTCTCCAGACTTAGGTGAGGCTACTTCATTAATAGTTCCTATATCAGAGTTAACTTCTTGTTCCCTTTATTTAACTAGTCTTGGCTACGGACCAATAAGAACTAATCAACCAAATTTTATTTATAATAGAGAATCTGATTCTTGGAATATCTTAAGACAAAGTATCAATAGGGCATAAAAAAAGGCCATCAAAAGATGGCCTTTTTAATTTATTGTTTTGTTGGACTACATCATGCCGCCCATGCCGCCCATGCCGCCCATGCCGCCCATGCCGCCCATATCAGGCATAGCAGGAGCAGAACCGGCAGGTTCTGGTTTATCAGCAATTTGAGCTTCACTTGTAATAAGAAGACCAGCAATTGATGATGCATCAATTAGAGCTGTTTTAACAACTTTAGTTGGGTCAACAATACCAGCTTTAATAAGGTCTACATAGGTCTCATTTTGTGCATCGAAACCCCAGTTTGGTTTTGTAGATCCTAAAACTTTAGAAACAACAATTGATCCTTCAACACCTGCATTTTCAGCGATTTGTCGAATAGGAGCCTCTACAGCCCTTCTTACTATTTTGAGCCCAGCATTCTCATCTTCATTTTTGAGCTTTATTTTATCAAGAGCCTTTGTTGCTAAAAGAAGAGCAGTTCCACCACCAGGAACAATACCTTGTTCAACAGCGGCTCTAGTTGCATTTAATGCATCATCAACTCTATCTTTTCTTTCTTTAACTTCTACTTCGGTTGCTCCACCAACTTTAATAACAGCAACTCCACCAGCAAGCTTAGCAAGACGTTCTTGAAGTTTCTCTTTATCATAATCAGATGAAGTTTCTTCAATTTGTCTTCTTATTTGGCTCACACGACTTTCGATATCTTTCTTCTTACCTGATCCGTCAACTATAGTTGTATCGTCTTTTGTAATTGAAACTTTTTTTGCAGTTCCAAGCATATCTATAGTTACATTCTCTAATTTAATACCTAGGTCTTCTGAAATAACCTGACCACCAGTTAAGATAGCGATATCTTCAAGCATAGCCTTTCTTCTATCGCCAAAACCAGGAGCTTTAACTGCAGCAACCTTTAGTCCACCTCTTAATCTATTAACAACAAGTGTTGCAAGAGCCTCTCCTTCAATATCTTCTGCGATAATTAAAAGAGGTCTGCTTGATTGTGCTACAGATTCTAGAATTGGAAGCATTGATTGGAGATTCGAAAGTTTTGATTCATGAAGAAGAATAAGTGGCTCTTCTTGCTCAGCAATCATTTTATCAGCATTAGTAATAAAATAAGGTGATAAATAACCACGATCAAATTGCATACCTTCAACTACTTCTAATTCTGAATCTAGGCTTTTTGCTTCTTCAACAGTTATCACACCTTCGTTGCCAACTTTTTGCATTGCTTCAGCAATCATATTGCCTATCTCAGCTTCACCATTAGCTGAAATTGTTCCAACTTGGGCAACTTCATCATTTGTTTTAACTTTCTTTGATCTTTTGTTTAAATTTTCAAGAACAACAGAAACTGCTTGATCAATTCCTCTTTTAACATCCATAGGATTCATTCCAGCAGCAACAAATTTTGTTCCTTCAGTAACAATACTTTGGGCTAAAACTGTAGCTGTGGTAGTTCCATCACCAGCTTCATCATTTGTTTTAGATGCCACTTCCTTAACCATTTGGGCACCCATATTTTCAAATTTATCTTCTAGCTCAATTTCTTTTGCAACTGTTACACCATCTTTTGTAATTCTAGGTGCTCCGAATGATTTATCGATAACAACGTTACGACCTTTTGGTCCTAATGTTACTTTAACTGCATTTGCTAAAATATTAACACCTTTTAGCATCTTCGTTCTAGCTTCTGCTCCAAAAATAACTTCTTTTGACATAGTTTATTCCTCCAACTTATGACTTTAATTAACTAATAATTCCAAGAATGTCTGACTCTTTCATTATTAAGAGCTCTTTGCCATCCACGGTAACTTCTGTTCCTGACCACTTACCAAAAAGTATCTTATCTCCAGATTTAACATCTAAAGCTGTAACAGATCCATCATCAGATTTAGCACCTGATCCTACTGCTACTACTTTTCCTTCAGAAGGTTTTTCTTTAGCTGTATCAGGTATAATTATACCTCCAGCTGTTTTTTCATCTTCATCAATACGCTGAACTAGTACACGGTCGTGTAAAGGACGAAATTTCATTTTTTTTCTCCATTTGACAAATAAAATTATTAAAACCTAAATCGGAAATATTTCTATATAACAACCTAGGTCCACCTTAGTTAGTTATCGTTTGGCTCAGTGTCAAGTACTCAAGTAATAATTTTTAATTATTTTTGATTTTTTATCCGTTTTTTTCATTTTTTTATTAAAAAAATTGAATAATTTGTCTAAAATCGAGAAAAATTTACTAAAAAACTAAGATAATTTATAAAAAAGTTCAATATTTTAACTTTTTTTATAAAAGATTAGCTTTTACAATTAAAAATAATAATTTTTTTAAATTAATAGACTAATCTTCATTAGATTGTTAAACAAAACAATGCTTTTAGAAACTTTTCTTTTTCCTTTGGGGATAATATTACTTGCTGTTGGGGGTGATAGATTAGTTTTAGGTGCTAAAGGCTTATCAAGCAAACTTCAAGTCCCACCCTTTATAATAGGTATTTTTATATTAGGGTTTGGAACTTCTTTACCAGAACTTTTTGTTACTATCCGTGCTTTAGAAAATGGAAATCCTGATATTGCAATTGGAGGAATATTGGGATCAAATATAGCAAATATACTTTTAGTTTTAGGTATATCTCTTTTTTTAGTAAAAAATAAATCAATTGATTCAATTTCTTTAAAAGATATTTTTGTAATGCTTATGGCAACATTTCTTTTTTGCTATTTTATGTACTCGGGATCAATTTCTAAGAACTGGTCTTATATCATGATTATATCTTTACCGATTTATTTGTATATATCTTATAAGATTTTCAATAAAAAAAATGATAATTTTGATTATCAGAGTATTGATTCAAATATAATTATCTTAATTAACCTTTTTTTAGGATTCGTGCTTTTAATTTATGGATCTCAATTATTTATTGGTGGCTTAATTTTTATTTCAAAATTTTATAGTATTCCAGAATCAGTTGTAGGAATAAGTTTGGCAGCTATTGGAACCTCTCTTCCAGAGTTATCAGTAACAGTCGCAGCATTTGTAAGAAAAGAGGGGAGTGTGGCTTTAGGGAATATTGTTGGTTCAAATATCTTTAATATAATTGGCGTCTTAGGTTTTTCCGTATTGATTAGTGGTGAAATTAATATTTCTAATGAATTTAAAGGAATTAATTCTATTATTCTTTTAGCTGCAAGCTTTTGGGTTTTATATATAGCCATGAAAAAGCCAAACAACACTAAGTTATTTGGCTTTATTTCAATACTTTCATATGCTTTTTACACAATATTTATATATCTTTAGATTTAAAATGGCTCATAAGGGAATACAGAAACTGTTGCACCTAAATCTGGTGCAATTGAATCAAAAGCAGGGAATGCAGAGTTTAAAAGTTTCTCTGGTGTCCACCCGTCTAAATCAGCAATACTTTTGATTGGTCTTGGCTGACTAAACAAAGATACCTCATTACCTCTTACTGATAGGATTTGTCCTGATAGTTTACATTCTGGAGCTGCAAGCGCTACTGCAGTCTGAGCAACTTGATCGGGTCTCATTGCGTTCTTCATTCTTTCTACTCTTTGCTTAGAGGCTTCATCTTTGATGGGTATAGTAGCAATCATTCTTGTCCATGCAAAAGGAGCAATAACATTTGATCTTATATTTTTTAATTCATTTTCCATGGCTATAATTCTTGATAGACCATGTATGCCAAGTTTGGCAGCAGCATAATTAGCTTGTCCAATATTTCCTATTAGACCAGTAGTGGAAGTAAAAAGGACAAAATTACCTTCTTCTTTTTCTCTGAAATAATTAATTGCAGATCTAGTTACATTAAAGCTACCTTTAAGATGGACAGTAAGAACTGAGTCCCAGTCCTCTTCATCCATTTTATGAAACATTTTATCTCTTAGAATCCCTGCAGGATTAATTATTGAGTGAAGTTCCCCATATTCATCAAGGGCTTGTTGAATCATAAATTCTGTACCTTTTCTATCGGTAACAGAATCGGTATTTGAAATAGCTTGGCCTCCCGCAGCCTCAATTTCTTTTTTTACTAACTCAATAGGCTTTTCATCACCCTCATCACCACCTGCTACTGATCCACCTAAATCATTAATTACTAAGCGTGCACCTTCTTTTGCTGCTAATAATGCAGTCTCTCTTCCAATCCCATTTGCTGCGCCTGTAATTAAAAGAACTTTTCCTTCAAGAACTCCCATAATAAACTCCTTCTAAAATTAATTTAAATTGTTATAAAACAATAAATACAAATCAGGTATATTTTTTTCATGGTTGATCTAAAAAATATTATTAAAAGCGCGCAAATAGCGAATGAGGAATCCCACGATGGATATCCGCCGGTCGAAAAGTGGAACCCCGATCATTGCGGCGATATTGGACTTGAAATAAAAAGTGATGGAAGTTGGCATTATATGAACTCACCTATAGGGCGAAAAAGAATTGTTAATTTATTTGCTAGAATTTTAAGAAAAGAAAGTGATGGAAGTTATGTTTTAGTTACTCCTGTAGAGAAAATTGTTATTAAAGTTCACGACGCTCCTTTTATTGCAACAAGTGTTGAGATATCTGGAAATAACAAGGATGCAATGTTGAAATTTTCAACAAATACTGGTGATAGTGTTATCGCTTCAAAAGAGTTTCCAATTAGAATCGTAATTGACCCAAAAAGAAAAGAGCCATCGCCTTATATTTTAGTGAGGAGTAATCTTGAGGCTAAAATTTCAAGATCTGTCTTTTATGAGTTAGTTAATTTAGGCTGCGAGGAGAATGATGATTTCGGAGTGTGGTCTGGAGGATGTTTTTTTCCTTTTATGAAAGTTAAAGAGCTAACGATTTAAAAATGTCTAGTGAATGGAAAGATAAAATTTTAATGGCTGT
>JABHUT010000125.1 GCA_018658685.1 Alphaproteobacteria bacterium | reverse complement strand
ATTGTTAATTTCACTTGCATTAAAGGGATCAGATGACCATTCATTAATATTTCCTGTAGGTACAACATCTGTATGACCTGCGAAGCATATAGTTGGGCCTTTGCTTCCTATTTTACTCCAAAGATTTTTTACTGAATCGGTTCCTGCCTCTTCAAAATTAAGTATCTCAGACTTAAATCCAATTTCTTCAAGCCAATGGGATACCTGTTCTATAGCCCCATCATTTTCTGGTGTTATAGAACGACAGCCAATTAGCTCTTTGGTTAATTCAATTGGGTTGCCGGTTCCTATATCTTTCATATTATTAATCTCTAAGAAGCTCATTAATTGAAGTTTTGGATCGTGTTTTTTCATCCACTGTTTTGACTATTACAGCACAATATAGTGAGGGTTTTGAACTATCATTATTAGGTGAAAATGTACCAGGAATAATTACTGAATAAGGCGGAACTTTTCCTCGAGAAATTTCTCCTGTTTCTCTGTTAACAATTGGTGTTGATGAAGAGAGATAAACACCCATTGATAATACTGATCCTTCTTTAATAATGACCCCTTCAGCAACTTCTGATCTAGCCCCTATAAAGCAATTATCTTCTATAATTACTGGGTTGGCTTGTAATGGCTCAAGAACACCACCTATACCAGCGCCTCCGGAAATATGACAGTCTGAACCTATTTGAGCACAAGATCCAATTGTTGCCCACGTATCAACCATTGTACCAGATCCTACATATGCTCCAATATTAATAAAGCTAGGCATTAAAACAGAGCCCTTAGCTACAAAAGAACCCTTTCTCACTATTGATCCAGGAACAGCTCTGAATCCTGCTTTGGTAAATTTTTCTTCATTCCAATCCCTAAATTTAGAATCAATTTTATCCCACCACTGGCTTTCACCCGGGCTTCCTGAAATTAATTTCATTTCATTAATACGAAAATAAAGAAGTATAGCTTTTTTTATCCATTGATTAATAACCCATTCATTATTAATTTTTTCTGCAACCCTAACATTTCCAGTATCTATGTCATCAATTGTTGATTGTATTGCACTAATTACATCACTAGGAGCATTAGCATTAATATTATTTATATTTTCAAATGCTGTTTCTATTATTTCAATTTTTTCATTACTCATTATTTACTCATTTAAATTTTTAAATTAATTTATTTAATTGTTATTTAGGAACTTTGCCAAGTCGTCAATAGTATAATCTGCTGGAATATCTTGATCCCAAATATCTGAATATTTTTTATCCTGAAAAATATTATCCTGATTTGGTATTTCTCTTTTAATTAATACGGTTGTCATCCCTAACTCTTTAGCAGGTATTAAATTTCTTCCCATGTCTTCAAACATAATTGCAGTTTTTGGATCAACATCCATTGTTTTAAAAAATAAGTTATAGGTTTCTATATTTGGCTTTGGAATATATTGAGCTGATTTAATATCAAAAATTGATTTAAAAACACTTTCTAATCCTAGTTTTTTAAGCACATTTTCAGCGTGAGATTTTGTTCCGTTTGTGAAAATAAATTTAGGTCCTAAGAGATTTTCTATGGATTCGTTAAGTTGAGGATTTGGCTTTAGTGATTTCAAATCAATATCATGTACATATGTTAAGAACTCATCTGGATCAACAATACTATTTTTATCATCCATTAAGCCAGCAAGAGTTGTTCCATATCTAAGGAAATAATCTTTCTGAATATCAAATGCCTCATCATTATTTATATTAAAGTGATTAGATATAAATGATGTCATCTTTTTATCAATCTGACTAAATATATCCTCCTCAGGTTCATATAAAGTATTGTCTAGGTCAAATACCCAAGCTTTAATTGATGATAGATTCATTCAAACTTCCTATCGAACTAATGTTCCTGCGCCGTGATCGGTAAATAACTCAAGTAAAACTGCATGCTTTACTCTTCCATCGACAATCACTGCCGCATCCACACCATTATTAACACTATCCAAGCATGTATTTAATTTTGGGATCATGCCACCAGAGACTTCTCCGGAATGAATCATTTCTTCAATTTTCTTTCCATTAACTTCTTCTACAAGATTATTTTTTGAATCCAGAACGCCTTCTACATCAGTTAAGATAAGAAGCCTCTTAGATTTTAACGATGAAGCTATTGCACCCGCTGCAGTATCAGCATTTATATTATATGTTTTTCCATCATCTCCAATTCCTAATGGCGCAATAATAGGAATAAAATCATCGGCAATAAGAGTCTCAATGATTTCATTATTAATTTTTTTAGGAAATCCGACATATCCCAAATCAATAATTTTTTCGATATTTGATTCACTAGAATTATTTTGCTTTGTTAGTTTCTCAGCAATTATCATTGAGCCATCCTTACCCGAGACGCCTACTGCCTTTCCCCCAGAGGAATTAATTTTTGAAGCTATATTTTTATTAATTCTTCCAGCAAGAACCATTTCAACAACTTCTAATGTGTCTTCATCTGTAATTCTCATACCAGACTCGAATTTTGTTTTTATACCTAATCTCTCTAACATCGAACCGATTTGCGGGCCTCCTCCATGAACAATTACAGGCTTTAATCCACTTTGTTTAAGAAAAACAATATCATTACAGAATGATTCAACAAGCTCTGCATCTGCCATCGCATTACCGCCATATTTAATGACAATTATTGATCCGTTATATTTTTGCATGTAAGGAAGAGCACCTGTTAAAATATCAGCATTATTTAACCAATCTTTAACCGCTCCTTTATCTTTATTCATAGTAATTCTCATAAATTTCTAACTCTTATAGTCTAGAAGAGTTTATTCTACTAGGGAAGATATTTCATTTCTTAGGTCATCGAGCCCAGTTTCTTTGTGAGACGATGTAGCATATACAACTGGGTGAACAGCAACATGACTTTTTACAGAATTTTCTGTTTCAGAAATTTTTTTATTTCTATTTTTTATTTTATCAATTTTAGTTAGAACTATTTGATAAGAAACAGCACAATTATCCAACATACACATTATTTCTTCATCAGATGGCTTTATATCATGTCGAGCATCAATCAAAAGAAATACTCTTCTTAAATTTGATCTATTTAACAAATAATGTCTTGAAAGTTCTGTCCACTCAGCAATTTTTGATTTAGATGCCTTTGCGAAACCGTAGCCTGGCATATCAACAATAGTCATTATTGGATCATCTTCCCCAAAAGAGAAAAAATTTAATTCTTGAGTTCTTCCTGGTGTTTTTGATGTGTGTGCTAGTTTTGATCTTTTTGTTATTGCATTTAATAAGCTTGATTTTCCAACATTTGAACGACCAAGGAATGCTACCTCGGGTATATTTGAATGTTCTAGACCATCAATAGAAGCAACACCTTTAATAAAATTACATTTATTTGAGAATAGATTTTTTTTATTTTTTAAAATCTTATTTTTTTTATTTGTGCCATCCATTGCTTGATTAATCGTTAGCGCTATCTTTTTTTCTAAAATTCTCAAAAAGAGCAATATCCATTCCCTGTTTTTTCATAATATAAGCTTGTTGCATAATCGATAGGAGCCCATTCCATGCCCAGTAAATTACTAAACCTATTGGAAAGTTGGCTGCTATAAAAATCATGAAGATAGGCATCCAAGTAAATAAAGTTTTTTGAATAGGGTCGGTAGGGGCGGGATTTAATTTTGTTTGTAATAAAAAAGTTAATCCAAATAAAAGGTGAAAAACTCCGATCATTAATATTTGGGGTGGCGTCCAATTAATTAAACCAAATAGATTAAATACTGATAATGGATCTGGCGCAGAAAGATCCCTTATCCATCCAATAAAAGGAGCATGACGCATTTCTATTGTTACTAATAAAACATTATATAATGCAAAAAATACTGGTATTTGTATAAAGACTGGGAGACATCCAGATAAAGGTTTTAATTCTTCTTTTTTATACAAAGATTGCATTTCTTGAGCCATCTTTTGACGATCATCGCCATAAAGCTCTTTCATTTTAGTAATTTCAGGTTGGACTTTTCTCATTTTTGCCATTTGGACATAAGATCTATTAACAATGGGGAAAAACACAAGTTTAATCAAAACTGTTAATAGTAAGATTGCTACACCGAAGTTACCTGTATAAGAAAAAAGAAAGTCTAAAACATAAAATAAAGGCTTTGATATAAAATAAAACCATCCCCAGTCTATAAGGAGATCAAAATTAGGTAAATTTTTATTAGTTGAATAATTATCAATTATATCAACCTCTTTAGCCCCTAGGAAAATTAATCCACTTGAAGATAGTTTTGATCCTGCAGATGCGCTAATGGCTTCACCAGTATAACCAATTCTATAAATACTATTATTAGCATCAGAGGACATTTTAAAGTGAGCTTTTTTAGCACCTTCATCTAGTGAACTTATTGCTGTTGCCCAATATTTATCTCTGATACCAATCCATCCAGAATTAAACTCTCTACGAAAGTCATTTTTTTCAATATCATCATAATCTTCTTCTTCCAGTTCATCATCAAACCAGCCCGTTGGACCTTCATGGAGGAGTCCTATTGTTTTATCACTCGGGAGTTCTTGGCGGGATAGTTTATTAAAAGGAAATAATGTAATTAATCCTAAAGAATTATTTTCTACCTCTTGTTTGAATGTAAATAGATAGTTTTTATCAATAGAATAGGTTTGAAAAAATTTTAAACCTTGTTCATTTTGCCAAGTAATGACGACAGGGCTGTTTGGTGAGAGAACACTATTCTGTGATTCTAGTTCCCAAAGTGAATTTTCATTTGGAAGTAAAAAATCTGCTCCTCTTGGAGCTAACCAACCTGCATTTACCCAATATGATGAGTTGCTAAACAGCTGAACATAATCACTATCCTTATCTGTTGTAGTATTAAATTTCTTTAGGAATATTTCATTTATTTTTGCCCCACAAAGATCAATAGATCCTTCCAATCTTTCATTTTCTATTATTATAGGACTCGATGAACACGATTCTTGACTTAAAGTAGGGATAAAATTTTTATCCTTAGTTTCTTCAGGGGTTAAATTTGGACTATTTTCTATAGTATTAGTTTGAACAATCGGCTCTTCAACCGGAAAAATTATTTGCCAGCTAAATAGAATAATCATAGCCAAAACTATTGCGACTATATATCTTGAAGTATCATTCATCCCTTTATTCCTTAAATGCTTTTTCTAAATCAGACTTTATTACTTCCCAGGGGAGAGTATTAGTATTTTTTGTTGCTACAACAACATAGTCGTAACCATTTTTACCTAACTTGGGAAGCACTTCTTTTACTGCATGTCGAAGTCTTCTTTTAGCTTTATTTCTATCAACTGCAATTCCAATTTTTTTTGTTGCAGTAATGCCATAACGCGGAATTCCCTCATCCTTCCTATTAAATTTTTGTAAGTGTAGACTGGAAGTTCTTTTGTTAGACCCTGTTGATGCACGAATGTAGTCTGATCGTTTAGTTATTTTATCAGAAATGTACTCTTCTTTATTTGAGACATTTTGATTTTTTTCAGGTTTCATAACTTAAGCTGATAAAGATTTTCTACCTTTAGCTCTTCTATTGGACAGAACATTTCTTCCGCCAACGGTCTGTAATCTCGAACGAAAGCCGTGACGCCTTTTTCTAACTAGATTGCTGGGCTGGAATGTTCTTTTCATAATATAACCTTATTATTGATACTTCAGGGGTTTATAGAACCTAAGTTTAGTTAAGTCAAATTTCAGATTGAATAATATTATTTTTTTTTAATATTTAAATTATCCATATTTTTAATTGCTTTTGACATTTGTCTTTCTCGCGTACCGTAATCATCAATTTTATTTAAGATTTCTTCAGCTTTTTTTCTTAAATCATTGGTCGAATTGCTAAATTTATCAAATTCTTTTTTTAACTTACCAAACTCATCCATTATTTCGGAGGCTCTCTCATTAAAGGTTTCAACACGAAAATTCATAGAAACACTTATCAAGTAAGCTGCAAGAGAATTGGGTCCTAAAAGAAGTACTTTATAATCCCTAAATAAGTCTTCACGAAGACTCATAGAGTCTATAAGCTGAAGAAGGCTCTCACTAGGTATGTACATAATGCCAATATCAGATGTTTTACCAGTTAGAATATATTTTTTTTGAATATCCTCAGCATCATTTTTAACATGTCTTTCTATATCTTTTTTTGTTGAATTAACTTGGTCACGATTACCGTCCGATGATGCATTAAGATAGTTATCATACAAACCAGAGGGGAATTTTGCATCAATTGGCTGAAGAAGACCTCCCGGGAGAATAAGTGCAAATTCTACTCTTTGTCCTGACCCTATGATAATTTCTTCATTCTCTTTATATCGGTGCTCTGGGAATATATCTTGCATCATTGCTTGAAGCGACCATTCACCAAACTGACCTGCCCTAGTTCCTCCAGATAAATAATTTCGTAATTTTTGCAGTGGTTCCTGAAACTCTTGAATCGTAACCTTTAAATCAGATAATGCTTGCTCTTGACGCCCCAGAGATTCATTTTGGGTTTGTTGCTTTTTATCGTATTCTTGAAAAATATCTTTTGAGTAAGAGTTTTTTTCATTATTTTTTTTTATGTTAATTAAAATTATTAATGCAATAATTAATAAGAGTACTAAAAAGAATAAAAATAAATAATCCATAATTCCCACAATAATTTAATAATGGCGCGCCGGGGAAGATTCGAACTCCCGACCCCTTGATTCGTAGTCAAGTACTCTATCCAGCTGAGCTACCGGCGCATT
>JABHUT010000124.1 GCA_018658685.1 Alphaproteobacteria bacterium | reverse complement strand
ACAATATTATTTATGGCTATTTTTACACTTGCCTTGGGTAATCTTAGGCCAGATATAAATGGTGTTCCATTTGTTGAATTTTTAGCGCCAGGGTTGATTATGATGTCAATTCTTCAGCAAGCGTTTAATCATACATCCTCTTCTTTACTAATTGCCAAAATTCAAGGAAATATTGTTGATATTTTAATGCCTCCTATTTCGGCTGTTGAAATGAATATAGCAATCTCTATGGGTGGGGTTACTCGAGGTGTTGTAGTTGCTTTAGCATCTCTTCCTTGCATTCACTTTTTATTTGTTGATTTAAGTATAGTTAATTTCTGGGCGATAGTATTTTTTGCAATTTCTGGATCCCTTTTATTATCTTTGTTAGGAATTATAACTGGTATTTGGTCAGAAAAGTTTGATCATTTAGGAACGATCACAAACTTTATAATAGTACCTCTTTCATTTTTGTCGGGAACATTTTATTCAGTCGATAGGATGCCTGGTTTCGCAAGAGTGCTAATCGATTACAATCCATTTTATTATATTATAGATGGCTTTCGTTATGGGTTTATTGGTGTTTCAGATAGTTCTGTTATTTTTGGTGTTTATTTTATAACTATCTTAAATATTTTACTTTGGGTTTTAAATTTTTATTTATTTAAAAAAGGTTGGAGGTTGAAGACTTAATAAGAAAGAAATATCTCCTGATTGATATTTGATTTTTATATTATTTATTTCGAGGAAAATATGAGCAGTTTCATAATGAATACCTATAATCGTTATCCTGTTTCCTTTGTAAATGGAAAGGGTTCTTGGTTAAAATCAGAGAATGGTGATGATTATTTAGATTTTGCTTCTGGAATAGCAGTAAATATTTTGGGCCATAATCATCCAAAGTTAAATAAGGCAATGATAGAAAATGTTGATAAAATTTGGCATCTCTCAAATCTTTATAAAATTCCTGAACAAGAAAAATTGGCAGAAAAGTTATGTTCATTAAGCTTCGCAGAGAAGGTATTTTTTTGTAATTCTGGTGCAGAAGCAGTTGAGGGAGCAATAAAAGTTGCTAGGAAATACTTTTATTCCAAAGGTGAAACATTAAGAAATGAAATTATTACTTTTTCTGGATCTTTTCATGGTAGAACTTTAGCAACTTTAGCTGCAGCGGGTAACCCAAATTACTCAGAAGGTTTTGGACCAATGCCAGAAGGATTTATTTCTGTCCCATTTGCTGATCATGATGCATTCAAAAGGGCAATAAATAAAAATACTGCGGCAGTTCTATTGGAGACTATTCAGGGTGAAGGCGGCATAAGAGTTCTTCCAGATAATTGCCTAAAGGAAATTAGAAAAATATGTACTGATAATGGAATTTTATTAATTATCGACGAAGTTCAATCAGGTATGTATAGAACGGGAAGCCTCTTTGCTTATGATTGGGCATCTATCGAGCCTGATATAGTAACAATTGCTAAAGCAATCGGAGGAGGGTTTCCTCTAGGGGCCATTCTTACAAATGAAAAAGCATCCCAAGGTATGGTAAACGGTACTCACGGATCGACTTTTGGAGGCAATCCTCTTGCATGCACTATTGGTAAAAAGGTTTTAGATACGATTGAAGATGAAGACATTGTCTCTAACGTAAAAATTATATCACAAATTATTTTCGAAGGCTTGGAAGTCCTTCTTAAGAAGCACGGTAATAAGATATCTGGAGTTAGAGGCAAGGGATTGATGATTGGCATTGAATGTCTTGAGAAAAATTCAGTTATAACTGAAGAGGCTTTTAAGCAGGGTCTTTTATTAGTAAATGCTGGTGATAATGTTATTAGAATGCTTCCTCCACTCAATATATCTCAACCTGATGCTGAAGCCGGAATACAAAAGCTTGATCAAGCATTATCAAATATAAAAATATAGTATATGATCGCATATGACTGGAAAACTTAAACATTTTATTGATTTAGACTCTTTTTCAAAAAAAGACTTCAGAAGTCTTTTAGATAGTTGTCATGATCGCAAGAATTCTAAAATTAGACATGGAAAAGCTGAAGTTGATACTGATGCTTGTGCTGAACATAAAATATTAGCAATGATCTTTGAAAAACCCTCTACAAGAACAAGATTTTCTTTTGAAACAGCAATGTATCAACTTGGTGGTAAAACAATAACTGTTGGCGCTAATGATTTGCAACTAAACAGAGGTGAGACCATTTCAGATACGGCTAAGGTTTTATCAAGATATGTTGATATAGTGATGTTAAGAACTAATAAGCACTCTTCAATAATTGAATTTGCTTCTAACTCTTCTGTCCCTGTAATAAATGGATTGTCCGATAGGTCGCATCCATGTCAGGTTTTAACTGATTTAATGACATTTGAGGAAAATAGAGGAAAGATTAATGGAAATATTGTTACTTGGTTCGGCCCAGGAAATAATATGACGCATAGCTGGATTCACGCAGCATCCCTATTAGATTTTGAATTAAGGCTATGTTCGCCAGAAAATTTTGGAGCTGATATAAATATAATTAAGAAAGCAAAAGACGAGGGTGCAAATATAGTAGATAATATTTTACCTAAAGACGCTGCAAAAGACTCTAATTGTATCGTTACAGACACATGGTTTTCGATGGGTGATAAAGAAGATAACGCTAAAAGAAAAATTTTAGAGAACTATCAAGTAACTAGTGAACTGATTAATCTTGCTAAAGATGATTCGATTTTCCTTCATTGCTTGCCGGCGCATAGAGGTGAAGAGGTGACAGAAGAAGTTATTGATGGAGATAAATCATTTGTATGGGATGAAGCAGGAAATAGAGTACATGCTCAAAAAGGAATCATTGATTGGTGTTTTAGCTAAAAAATTTTATTTCCAAAAAGATTTATTAAAAACTACAATTAAAGTTAGAAACTCTAGTCTTCCTGCCAACATCCCAGCAGATAATAACCATTTTCCAATATCTGAGATTTCATAAAAGTTATACGAAGGTCCAATCATACTTCCAAGGCCTGGCCCTACATTTGAGATTGAAGTTGCTGCTGCTGAAAAGGATGTTATCAGGTCTAGGCCAGTAAAGCTTAGTAAGACTGATAAAACTATAAATGTAACTATAAAAATAAAAAGAAATGTTATAACGGATTGAGTAATTTCTTGGCTTATATGCTCACCATTATATTTTTTATTTATAACTCGATTAGGACTGATTAATTTTCCTATAGTTTCCTTAGAATTATAGTAAATTATTTGTAGCCTAAAAATTTTAATTCCACATGTAGTTGAGCCAGCACATCCACCTATAAAAGTAATAAATAAAAATACAAGTATGATAGGAGTTCCCCACATATCATATTCTGCAGTTACAAAACCAGTTCCTGTTAGAATTGAAGTAACATTAAAAAGTGAATATCTTATCGCATCAAAAGATACAAAATCCTTAAATATAATTAGATATGAAATCACTGCAATTGAAGCAATAAATAGTGTCTTGAAGAATCCTCTTACTTGTTGATCTTTAATTATATCTGTTGGCCTTCCTCTAATAGCCTTGAGATAAAGTACGAATGGTAAGCTTGAAATTATCATGAAGATGATTGCAATAGTTTCAAGATTAACATTATTAAAACCTCCCAAGGAATCAGATCTTGATGAGAAGCCTCCTGTTGCAATTGTAGACATCGCATGAACCAAGGAATCAAAAGAAGAAAGACCTATTAACCAATACGAAATACCACAAATAGCTGATAAGGCTATATATAAAACTGTGATCTCAGTAGCAATACTTGCTGCTCTAGGAAGAATTTTTTCAGAGGTATCCGAGCTTTCTAATCTAAATAACTGCATACCACCAACCCCAAGGTTGGGTAGAATAGAGATAGCGCTTACTATTATTCCAATTCCACCAAGCCATTGAAGGATTGCTCTCCAAAGAATGATACCTCTTGAAGTATTTTCCAAATCACTAATGACTGTTGATCCTGTTGTGGTTAGTCCAGAGACAGCTTCAAAAAAAGAATCTGTTATACTGAGGTTTACCGATGAAGCAATAAATGGGATAGAGGCAAATATTGATAAAATAAGCCAGCTTAAAACTACCAAAATAAAAGCACTCTTTATTTCAATTTTATTATTACTTCCTCTATTAATTAAAATTAATGAAATACCAATGAAAAAGGTAAAGAGGCTACTGACAAAGAAACCCGTCCAATTTAGGTTATTTTCCGCAAGATCTAAAAATCCAGGAATAAGCATTGTAAAAGACAATCCTAATAAAAATGTTCCAAGAACAGAAATTATTGGTTGTATAATAATTGATGCTGTTTTCATTTTTTTATTATATACCTCTTTGATATCATTTCATAAGAACTTATAATCTTCTTTAGATTTATAAAATACATTATTACGATTTATTTTGATGCAAGGAATCGAATTAGTATGACTGAAAAAAAATCACCAGACTTATTTCCTGACTCTGCAGCTATTTCAGAGAGCTTTGATGGTGCGCCTGGTCAAAAGATATCTCTTTCAGGTATTCTACCAGGACAAATTATTCGTTCTATGATTGAAAGTGGAGAAGTTTGGTCACAAGGGACTATTGAGGAAGAACAAATTCAGCCTGCTAGTCTTGATTTGAGGCTAAGTGATATAGCGTATCGAATACGTGCAAGTTTTTTGCCATCTGAGGGATCAGTAAAAGAAAAATTAACAGAACTTGCTCTCCATAAAATTGATATATCAGATGGTGCTGTTTTAGAGACTGGTTGTGTTTATTTAGTACCTTTAATGGAGGCATTGTCTCTCCCAGAGAGAATAACAGCTATATCAAATCCAAAGAGCTCAACAGGCAGAGTCGATGTCTTTACAAGATTAATTTGTGATGGAAGTCATGAATTTGATAAGGTCCCAGGTGGTTATAAGGGCCATTTATGGCTT
>JABHUT010000123.1 GCA_018658685.1 Alphaproteobacteria bacterium | reverse complement strand
TAAGTTGATACTGTGAAATAAATATTCCTCTTCCTCTATAGAAGATATCAAATCAATATCTTCAATAATTATTATATTATTTTCTTGAAAAATCTTATAGATATTTTTGTCCCCTTTTTGAGAGATAAACCATCTTTCTTTTTCAAAATTTTTACAAAAAACATTAACAAGGTGAGATTTTCCACTACCTTTTGGTCCTATCAATACTCCCACCTTCATCTTTCCCTGATAGAAGGTATCAATAAATTGAATAGCTTCATGATTACACTCGTTAACCATAAAATCCTCCCTGCCTAACGCAGATCGTTTGGGCATCTCAATAGTGAGTTGATCTTTATACATTCTTATAAACCATTATTTATTAACAATACCCATACTTCTTAACCATAAAATGAGATAAGAAAACCATGATAATAGGGTTGAGGATGCAATCAAAATAGAAAAAGCTGGAAGAATAAACATATCCAAATATATCATTCCTTGTTGGTAAGAGAGACTAAAAAGAATTAATCCTATATAAAATATTTGTAAAAAAGTATTAATTTTACTCGAAATAATAGGTTCAATTTTTAAGCTTCGCTCAACTAACCATGAGATTATTACCGCTCCAAGAATAGCTAAATCCCTGGAAACAATTAAAATTATTAACCAGGATGGAATCGCCCCCATATAACCCAAAGCTAAAATAGATGAAACTATAAGTGTCTTATCAGCAATTGGATCAAGATAGCTTCCTAAAATAGTACTTTGATTAAATTGTTTTGCAATAAAGCCATCCAATGCATCAGATAGACCGCTTAATACAAAAAATATTAAACCCAAGGAATAGTAACTCGAAAATATTAACCATATAATTATTGGGGTAAACAATAATCTACCAACAGTAATAATATTAGCAAAGTTCATTTAATTATCCTTAAAGGAAAATAATGATGATATATTTATTTAATTATAATAAAAGAGTTTATTGTGATTAATATTATTTTAACTTAGAGGTCAAAAATTGTCAGAAGAAAAAATAAACAAGAAACACAATAAAGGAGAAAAAATTACCTACTCCTCTTCTGGAGTTGATATAGAAAAAGCCAATGATCTAATTGAAAATATTAAACCTATTGTTAAAAAAACACAAAGACCTGGTGCAGACACAAAGATTGGAGGTTTTGGTGGAATTTTTGACCTTTCTTATTGTAACTATAAAGATCCCCTCCTTGTTTCATCAACAGATGGTGTTGGAACAAAACTACTTTTAGCTATTGATCATAATTTTTATGATAATATTGGTATAGATCTTGTAGCAATGTGTGTTAACGACCTAATTGTTCAGGGTGCTGAGCCACTTTATTTTTTAGATTATTTTGCTACAGGTATACTCTCAAATGAAGTTGCAGAGAGAATAATAAAAAGTATAGCAGAAGGATGTATTCAATCAAATTGCGCCTTAATTGGTGGAGAAACCGCTGAAATGCCTGGACTCTATGAAAAAAAACATTTTGATTTAGCGGGTTTTTCGGTTGGAATAGTTGAACGAGATTTATTACTTCCAAGTAAAAATATACAAGAAGGTGATATTGTAATTGGATTTCCGTCAAATGGGCTTCATTCAAATGGCTATTCACTAGTAAGAAATATTATTAAACAAAAAAATATAAAAACATCTCTTCCTATGCCAAATGATAGTAAAAAAACGATATCTGAAGTACTTTTAGAACCTACAAGAATATACGTGAAATTAATTTTAGATTTATTGAAAAATATTGAGGGAATAAAAGCTATTTCTCATATTACAGGAGGTGGAATTACAGAAAATCTTCCTAGGGTTTTTCCTAACACATCAATTAATGCTGAAATTAATTTATCTTCCTGGGATAGACCTGAAATATTTAATTGGCTAAAAAGCTTAGGCAATATAGATGAAGATGAAATTTTAAAAACCTTAAATTGTGGAATTGGTTTAATTGTAATTGTCGACCCTAGTAATGCTAAGAATATATCAAGCTATCTTAATAAGATTAATGAAAATCACTTCGTAATTGGTGAAATTACTAATAATAAAAAAAATAACTCTGGAATTACTTACAAAAGGGATTAAATAAAAATGAGAGTTGGGATTTTAATATCAGGTTTTGGCTCTAATATGATGAAATTAATAGAATCTTGTGAAAATAAAGATAGCAAAGCCTCTATTGAACTAGTCTTCTCAAATAATCCTGATGCAGAAGGTTTAAAGTATGCTAAATCGAAAGGAATAAAAATAGTATCAATCGACCATAATAGTTACGAAAATAGAATTGAATTTGATAATCAGGTAAATAAGGTCTTACTAGATCACGATATAGAATTTATATGTAATGCTGGTTTTATGCGAATACATAGCGATGATTTTGTAAATAAATGGTTTAATAAACACCTAAATGTTCATCCGTCTCTTTTACCTTCATTCAAAGGTTTGAATACTCATAAAAAAGCAATAGAAGCAGGTGTTAAGTTTGCAGGCTGCACAGTTCATATGGTTAGATCTGGAGTTGATGAGGGTCCGATAATTGGTCAAGCAGTTACTTCAGTAAACCAAAGTGATAACGAAAAATTACTAGCAGCAAAAGTTCTTGAGCTTGAACACAGACTATACCCTGTTTGTCTTCATTTGTTCGCTGAAGATTTAATAAAAGTTAATCTTGATAAAATTAACTATAAAGAAGAAGCAATAAAAAAGTTGGAAGATTTCAAAATTTAATTCTATGAATTAATTTCGCCTTCATCAAAGAAAAAAGCAATCTCTATAGCGGCATTTTCTTCAGAATCCGATCCATGTACCGAGTTGGCTTCAATATTTAGTGCATAGTCTGCTCGAATTGTTCCTTTCTCAGCTTCCTTAGGATTGGTTGCGCCCATAATATCTCTATTTCTTTGGATCGCATTTTCTCCTTCAAGAACTTGCACAACAACTGGTCCGGAAGTCATAAAGTTTACCAAATCATTATAAAATGGTCTTTCTTTATGGACAGAATAAAAGTCTTCAGCCTGATCCTGAGTTAATAGTATCCGTCTTTGAGCAACAACAAACAAGCCGCCATCTTCAAACTTTTGAATGATTTTTCCTGTAATATTTCTCTTAGTTGCATCAGGTTTAATTATTGATAGAGTTCTTTGTAACGTCATAATATTCTCCTTTAATTATTGCTAATCCATTTTCCATTATTATCTTGCTCAAAAGATTTTAAGTCATAGTTTAAATCTTCGATTCCTCGTTTATATGATTCTAACTCATCAGTAACCTTCAGATTTTGCTCATTAAAAATATAAATACACCTTTTCCAATTATCTGGTTGATTTATAATGATCCCATCAATAGAAAAAATAATATTTGAATTATTAAGATTTTCTTCATTACAGGTTAAATAAACATTATGTTTATCAGGGTTTAAGTCACTCTGGCTACCATGTGGTATGAAAGAGGTATCATTAAAAGTCCACATCAAGTCATTAATTTCTTCCATCCTCTCAATATTGTCCAAAAGCACTAAAGAATTCCAATTTTTAGAGATTGATTTTTCTATTAGCGAAATTAAAAATAATTCAATACTTAAGTTTTTTAATTTATAGAAAAAAATTTCAGTCAATCTTTACTCATAAAATTTTGAAACAAGTGTATCTAAAAGATGAACTCCAAAACCAGTTGCCCAACTCGTATTAATAGAATTTTTCTCCATTCCTGTTGCCGTACCGGCTATATCGACATGAACCCACGGAACTTTATTGACAAATCTTTTTAAAAACTGAGCGGCTGTTATTGATCCGGCTCCTCCCATTCCAATATTCTTCATATCAGCGAATTGAGAATTAATCATTTTATCATAAGAGCTTGACAGTGGGAGCCTCCAAACTAAATCACCAGACTCCTCACCTGCAATAAAAAGCTTATCAGAAAGACTATCATTATTACTGAATATGCCAGCCATTTTATTACCAAGAGACATTACGATAGCACCCGTTAAAGTTGCTAAATCGATCATAAATTCTGGTTTAAATCTATCTTGAGCATACCATAAGGCATCAGCAAGAACTAAACGTCCTTCCGCATCAGTATTTTGAATTTCGATTGTTTGACCAGACATAGTATTGACAATGTCGCCAGGTTTCTGAGCAGTTCCATCTGGCATATTTTCTACTAATCCGACAATACCTACGACATTGGCCTTTGCTTTTCTTAAGGCGAGAGACTTCATAAGCCCCACAACTGCCGCCGAGCCACCCATGTCTCCAATCATTTCCTCCATTTTATTGCCAGGCTTTAATGAAATACCACCTGAGTCAAAACAAACACCCTTCCCTACAAAACATAATGGCTTAGTTTTTTTAGTTTTTAGTCCATCCCATTTGATTATTACTAGCTGACTGTCATATTGACTACCTCTACCGACACCAAGCAAGGAGTCCATTCCTAGTTTTTTCATTTTTACTTCATTCAAAACCTCTACTTTCAAACCGTATTTAGATAGGCCCTTTATTCGCTTTGCGTAATCTTCAGGATTCAAAATATTACTAGGTTCATTTACCAAATCCCTTGCAAGAAAAACCCCTTGTGCAACAGACTTGTTATGATTAAATTTTTTGGATAGTGATCGTGAATTTTTATTTGATACCAATTTAATTGTTTTAGAGAAATTTGTTTTAGACTTTTTTGACTTATATTTATCAAATTTATAAGTAGCCAGAATTGATCCATAGCCAATTCTAAGCATTGATTCATCATTTGATATATTTTTTGAAACTAAAACATCTATGTTACTATTAGTTTTAGAATTTAACTGAGTGATCTTACCCCCAATAAGGTCTGATTCTCTTAAAGATACACTTGGATCTTCTCCTAGGCCAATGATAATAATTTTAGAGTAACCTAGCTTATCTGAAGAAATAATTTCCAATGTCTGAAGTTTATTAAATTTAAAATTTTCATTCTTAATTGCTAAATTAATTGAATTTAAAGTTTTCTGACCTAACCCGGCTATCTTTGGCATTGAGCTTTTATCGCTCACAATAACCAAAGTTTCTTTTTTTTCAGACAGTTTGTTAACAAAACTTACTTTCATAGTTTTCTCCAAAATTAATCATTTTATCATCTGTTAACATTATTTATCGCATATGGGTATAGTTTGTCGTATATAATACGATATAAAATGAAAAATATTGATAAATATATAATTAGTAAAATTTTGTTTGCTTTTACTATGGTTCTGATAGGAATGCTTTCACTAGCGTGGCTAAGTCAAGTCCTTAAAATGCTTGATGAGATTGTTATGCGAGGCGCAGACTTAAAGTCTTTTTTTATATTAACCCTAACTGTTCTTCCAAATATAATATCGCAAATTATTCCTCTTGGCGTTTTTGCCGCCTCATCCTTTGCTCTTCAAACTCTATCATCTGATAAAGAAATGGTTGTTTTACTGACATCTGGAATGAAACCATTGAGATTTTTTAAACCATTTTTTATCTTTGGTATAGCAGCTACCGTATTACTGATAATTTTTTCTTTATTTTTAGGTCCAAGTGGAATGAGGTATACAAAATTTAAAATACATGAAATCCGGCACGACTTATCGGGAACGCTAGTAAGGGATGGAATGTTTTCTATGCCGGCTAAAGGCCTTACTGTTTATGCCCATAAAAAAGATAACAATACCTCAATTGATGGAATTTTGGTCCATGATAATAGAGATCCAACATCAACTGTTACCTACTCTGCAGAAAAAGGTTACTTGATTAATGACAACAACAAACCAAAATTAATTCTTCTAAATGGGAATATTCAATACAGAAATTTATCATTGGATGGACCGGGAATGACTACAGTTAGTTTTGAAAAAAATGAATATCTATTTTCAGATTTTTTAAATCAAGATAATAACTTTAACTATGATTCAAGTCAGAGATATATCAACGATTTATTATTCCCTAAAGATGATGATGAATATGCAAAATCAAGAAAAAAAATATTACAGTCTGCAGGTAATCATAAGTTAGCTCAAATAATACACCCGCTCGCATTTATAATTTTTTCATTTTCAGTTTTTATAAATGGAAAATTTGATAGAAGAGATAGGAATAAAAATATTATTAAATTAACTGGTAGTATCTTAATATTTCAAATTTTTGATTTTTTTATTGCATCTATAGCTCAAAGTAACACATTAGCAATTTTATTACTTTATATACTCCCGTTATTATTAATATTATCTTCAGTTATACTAATCAAAAAAAATACTTTGAAGGTAGGAGATTATTAAATTATGAAAATTAATAATATATTGTCATTCTATTTCTCAAAAAGCCTTCTAAATTCTCTTATTTTTTGCACTCTAATCTCATCAGGTTTTATTTTCTTGATAGATTCTATAGAATTGTCTCGAAGAATTTCTAAATCAAATGATAGTGATATAATACTTGCCTTAAAACTTGCTTTTTTAAAGCTACCAGGGATGATTTTTGAAATACTCCCATTTATCGTTCTTTTTGCATCCTTAAGTACTTTTTTTGTATTAGCTAGACGTTCAGAATTAATTATAGCAAGAGCAAGCGGTATATCAATATGGCGGCTTTTATTTCCTGGTGTTAGCTTAATAATGATAATTGGTTTATTTACAGTAATTGTACTTCAACCCTTGATAGCAACATCAACCTATAAATTTAAAGAACTTGAGGCAAGATTTGTTAGAGGT
>JABHUT010000122.1 GCA_018658685.1 Alphaproteobacteria bacterium | reverse complement strand
GAGAAATGGGAATTAGCGATCAATCGTTTGGAAAAAAAATGAAAATAGTGATCGAATCTTTTTACGGAAGAACAAAAATGTATGATCAAAACTTCGATAATGAAGAAAAGTTTTGTGAATGTTTATTAAGAAATATATGGCAAGGTAACAATCAAATGGATAATGAGTCTAAAAAATTATATCATTTTGTTCTTCAAAAAGTTAATAAGTATAAAGACAAATCTTTGGATGATATTTTGTTAATATCCTCTGATGAATTTTAAAAATTACCATTTAACGCGCGAGGGGGCCTCCAGTTGAGTACGAATAAAGTAATATCAATAGATGCAATGGGCGGTGATAATAGCCCAGGTATTATATTGGAAGGGCTATCTATAGCGTTAAACAATTTTGATAATTTTTCCGTCATTCTTTACGGTGATAAAGATAAAATTAATAATGAAATTAAAAAAAATTCTATAAATACAAATAAAGTAGAAATTATCCATTGTGATAAAGTCGTTCCAATGGATGCCAAGCCCATTGATGCTATAAGAAAAATAGGTAAGGAGTCTTCAATGTGGGGCTGTATAAAGTCTGTAAGCGATAGCAATGCTGATGTTGCTCTATCAGCGGGAAATACAGGAGCATTAATGGGTTTATCAGCAATTATTCTTAAAAAACTTGAGGGAATCGAGAGACCTGCTATTGCAAGTTATTGGCCTAATATAAATGGACGTTCTGTTGTACTGGATTTAGGTGCGAATGTTGAAGTTTCATCTGATCAATTAGTCCAGTTTGGTATTCTTGGTTATGCTTATGCACTTACCGTTTTAGAAAAGGAAAACCCTTCTATAGGCTTATTAAATATTGGTCACGAAGAAATGAAAGGTACAGAAAATATTCAAGACGCATCAAAAAAAATGATGAATCTTTTTAACGAAAACTATGTTGGTTACGTTGAAGGTGATGATATTTCTCTTGGTAAGTCGGATATTGTTGTTACGGATGGATTTACAGGAAATATAGCTTTAAAAACAGCCGAAGGAACAGCAAAGCTCATTGCTCACTTTATGTCAGATGCTTTTAAAAAATCTTTTTTAGGAAAATTAAGTTATTTAGTTGGAATAAAATCTTTTCAGGCATTAAAGGATAAAATGGATCCCAGAGAACTTAATGGTGGTGTATTTTTAGGTTTAAATGGTCTAGTTGTAAAAAGTCACGGAGGAACAGACGCTATTGGTTTTTCTAAGGCAATTGAGTTTAGTCTAAAGTTATCGCATTCGAAGATGTCTAAAACAATTAAAGGTTTGGTAAATAAAAATATTTGACTATGAATATTAAAAATAAAACATATAAATCCATTGTCAGTGGCATCGGCGCCTCTCTTCCACAGGAGGTAGTCACTAATAAAGATCTTTCGATGCGAATGGATACATCTGAGGAATGGATTGAAGAAAGAACTGGAATAAAAGAAAGAAGAATAGCTTCAAAAGGTGAAACTACATCCTCTTTAGGTACTGATGCTGCTCAGATAGCAATAGATAATTCTGGTTTGAAGAATTCCGATATTGATCTAATTATTTTAGCTACAGCAACTCCTGATAATACATTTCCTGCTTCAGCAACATTAATTCAATCATCACTTGGTATTGAAAGAGGTTATGCTTATGACATGCAGGCTGTTTGCTCTGGGTTTGTTTTTGCTGTTGAGGCTGCAGATAATGCTATAAAGGCAGGTAATATTAAAAATGCTCTTGTTATTGGATCAGAAACATTTAGCAGAATACTTGATTGGGACGATAGGGCAACTTGCGTACTCTTTGGGGATGGCGCGGGTGCAATGGTCTTATCTGCATCAAGTGAGGATACAAATAGGGGAGTTCTCAGTAATCATTTGCATTCAGACGGGCGCTATAAAGACCTTCTTTATGTCGATGGTGGGCCCTCTACCACTAATAATGTTGGTTATTTAAGAATGGATGGTAAAGGTGTTTTTAAGCATGCTGTTCAAAATCTATCTTCTGCAATAATTGAAGCAATTGAGTATAATAATATAGCTATAGAAGATATTGATTGGTTCGTTCCTCATCAGGCAAATATAAGAATTCTTGAGGCTGTTTCAAAAAAGGTTGGACTTAGTAGAGATAAGGTAATAATTACCGTTGATAAACATGCCAATACTTCAGCCGCTTCAATACCGCTTGCTTTATATGATGCCGTTCAGAAGGATAAAATTAAGAAAGGTGATTTAGTTTTATTAGAAGCTATGGGTGGAGGATTTAGTTGGGGTTCTACTTTAATTAGATGGTAGAAGTCCTTGATTTTTTTTAAAAAAGAGTTTTTTATAAACAGAGAGGAAAATAAATATGAGTGAAACTTTAACTAGAGCTGATTTATCTGAAGCAATTTATTCAGAAGTAGGTATTTCAAAGGTTGAATCCTCTCAAATAGTAGATCAAATTTTTGAAGAAATGATTTTAGAACTAATAGACGGTAATAGTGTAAAGCTCTCATCTTTTGGAAGTTTTATGGTTAGGCAAAAAAAGGAAAGAATTGGCCGTAATCCAAAAACTAAAGAAGAGGCGGTTATTGACGCAAGAAGAGTTGTCGTTTTTAGAGCAAGTAAAGAACTTAAAAATAGAATAGTTAACGAATAAAAGAATGTAGAATATGGTTGAAAAAGGTCCTGAAGCATACAGAACGATTGGTGAGGCCTCT
>JABHUT010000121.1 GCA_018658685.1 Alphaproteobacteria bacterium | reverse complement strand
ATTCCAATGTATGGCCTGATATAGACGCTGATTTTGTTGAATCGTTGCTTTTAGAAGCATCAAAATTAGCAGATTCAACAATTGCTCCTTTAAATCATATTGGGGATAAGGTTGGCTCTAAGTTGGAGGGGGCTGATGTTATTACACCACCGGGATTTAAAGACGCTTATATAAAATTTATAGAATCATCTTGGGGAACTATATCTGGATCTCCTGAGTATGGTGGTCAAGGATTGCCTAGGACATTAGCAGTAATGACTCAAGAATTATGGAATTCTGCTAATATGAGTTTTTCTTTATGCCCGATGTTAACTCAAGGATCAATTGAAGCAATAAGTCAGCACGGAACAGACACTCAAAAAAAGAAATATTTACCAAAACTTTTAACTGGTGAGTGGTCGGGCACTATGAATCTTACTGAACCTCAAGCTGGTTCAGATGTGGGTTCTTTGAATACAAGCGCCATAAAGAATAATGACGATACTTATGGGATTAAGGGTACTAAAATTTATATAACCTTTGGCGAGCATGATATGTCTGAAAATATTATTCATCTTGTTCTTGCTAGGATTGAGGGATCTCCTAAAGGAAATAAAGGAATATCATTATTTATAGTGCCCAAATTTCTAGAAGATGATTCTTCAGGTGAAATAAAAAGAAATGACTTGAAGTGTATTGGTTTAGAGAAGAAGCTTGGAATACATGCATCCCCAACATGCGTAATGTCTTTTGGAGAAAAAGATAGAGCTGTAGGATATTTATTGGGACAAGAAAACAATGGTCTCGCATGTATGTTTACAATGATGAATAATGCAAGACTGAATGTAGGTATGCAAGGCGTGGGAATATCAGAAAGAGCACTTCAACAATCAATCCTTTATTCAAAAGAGAGAAAACAAGGAAAACATTATAAAAATGAAAACCCAGAAAGCGTAGAAATAATTAATCATCCAGATGTTTCAAAAATGCTTTTAAAAATGAAAACTTTAACCGAAGCTTCTAGAGCTATATGTTATGATAATGCAATTTCAATTGATTTATCAGAATCTCACCCCGATAAATCTGTCAGAGAAAAATTTAAGTTAAAGGCTGATTTATTAACTCCAATTTCAAAATCTTGGTCAACAGATGTTGGAGTTGAGGTTGCATCTTTAGGAATTCAAATTCATGGCGGAATGGGTTTTGTTGAAGAAACTGGAGTAGCTCAATTTTTTAGAGATTCTAGAATTGCTCCTATTTATGAGGGAACAAATGGTATTCAGGCAATCGATTTAGTTATGCGAAAACTACTTATTTCTGATGGAGAGGGCTTAAAGAACTTTATGAGTGAATTCGACAATACTCTATCAATGTGTATAAAAGAAAATAATAAAGATTTTCAATTAATATCTAAAAATTTTTCAGATGCTTTTGACAGCGTCAAGATCTCAACTGAGAAATTATCTCAAAGGATTAAATCAAATGAAAATTATTCTGCATTATTTGTTGCATCAGATTATCTTAATCTACTAGGAATAACTGCTGGGGCTCATTATTTGATAAAAGGAGCTCTATCCTTGAAAGACCATGAAAATAGGGATTTTTTCGAAAGTAAAAAAGATATGGCAATATTTTTCTCGACACAAATCTTACCTAATACAGTTGGTTTATCAAAGTCTATTTGTTCAGAAATTTTTGAACTAGAAACAAAAAGAATTGATAATATTTTAGGGGGTTTTTGAATGGAGCTTCTTAAAGAGGGTAAGGAAAAAGGAGCGCATAACATTATTTATCCATTTTCTGAAATACCAGAGCCGGGGCGAATGTTAAAAGTTGCTGATGGTGTCTACTGGTTAAGGATGCCACTTCCTTTTGCTCTCAATCATATTAATTTATGGGTTTTAGAAGATGGAGATGGTTGGACCGTGGTTGATACGGGTGTGGCGTCTGCAGAGATTAAATCGAATTGGCGGAAATGTTTTAATGGTGATATGGAGTCAAAAAGGGTAGAGAAAGTTATTGTCACTCATTTACATCCTGATCACGTAGGTTTAGCAGGCTGGATTTCTAGAAAGTTTTCTGCTCCTCTGTATATGTCCAGATCAGAATATTTAATGTGTAGAGTTTTAGTTGCTGATACAGGAAGGGAAGCTCCTAAGGAAGGAAGAGATTTATATAAAGGTGCTGGGTTTAATGAAGATCAGTTAGATTCCTATGCTGAAAGGTTTGGAGGATTTGGAAGGGCTGTCTCTAAGTTACCTGATAACTATAGACGTATTCGTGATAAAGAAATAATAATTATAGGTAACTATGAATGGGAAATTGTTGTTGGAAGTGGTCATTGTCCTGAACATGCATGTCTATACAACAAAGATTTAAACATATTAATCTCTGGAGATCAGGTTTTACCTAAAATTTCTTCAAATGTAAGTGTTTTTCCAACCGAACCATTATCTAATCCTCTAGAGGATTGGATAGAGAGCTGTCGATATATAAAAACAAGGGTTCCAAATAATGTTTTAGTTTTACCTGCTCATAATGAGCCTTTTAGGGGTCTTCACGAGCGCTTAGATAGTTTAATTGAAGGACATGAGAGAAACCTTTATCGTCTTCTTGATTTATGCAAAGAGCCTAAGAGAGCTATAGATGTTTTTTCAGTATTATTTAAAAGAAAAATTTCTGATGATGTTTTGCTGATGGCAACAGGTGAAAGTATAGCCCATTTAAATTGTCTTTTAATGCGTAAATTAATTGTAGCCGAAAAAGATGTTAATGGGGTAATATTATACAAGAAAGCATAACAACGGTGGTTATTTGATGAATAAAAAAATTGAAGTTAAAGATGATATAAAAAAACTATCCTTTGAAGAAGCCTTATCTGAGTTAGAGGGAATAGTTGAGCGCTTAGAAAGAGGAGATATTGATTTAGAAGACTCTATTTCAATTTATGAAAGAGGTGTAGCTTTAAAGGCTCATTGTGAATCAAAGCTAGAAAAAGCCAAGATGAAAGTTGATAAGATAATTACTCAACCAGACGGTGACTTTAAATCTGAGCCTTTAGATGAAATTTGAATTTAATGGATAAAGGTTTTAAAAATTCTCTTCAGCTAGTTTCTGATAAAATTGAAAATTCTCTTGATCAAATACTAATGTTTTCTTCGGAAAGCGATAAAATATTAAATGAAGCAATGCGTTACTCAGTTTTGGGTGGAGGCAAAAGACTAAGACCATACCTAGCCATTGAATGCTCTTCTTTTTTTGATGTAGACTATGATGATGTGATTAAAATTTCTTCTGCAATAGAATTGTTGCATGTTTATTCATTGGTTCATGATGATTTACCAGCTATAGATAATGATGACTTCAGAAGAGGCAAGCTATCAAATCATAAACATTTTGATGAAGCCACAGCAATATTAGTTGGAGATGGGCTGCAGGCTATGGCTTTTGAAATATTGTCAGGAGATTTTAATAAAATTGAGTCTCATAGTCAGATTGAATTAATAAATCTTTTTTCAAACATGGTTGGTCATAAAGGTATGGTTGGAGGTCAAGCAAAGGATATAAGATCAAACCAAGGTAAGCAGTTAACTTTATCTAATTTACTAATGATGTATAAAATGAAAACAGCAAATTTAATAAGTTTCTCATGTCAGGTTGGATCAATTATATCAAACTCTAATAATTTGCATAGAAACGCATTAAAGGATTTTGGAGATAATCTTGGATTAGCTTTTCAAATTACTGACGATATTTTGGATGTTATTGGTGATTCAAGTATTATAGGAAAGAAAACTGGAAGCGATTATAAGAATAAGAAAGTAACTTTCTTGGATTATTATGATATTAATCAATCAAAATTAGAGGTTAATAAATATTGCGATTATTCTATTTCTTCTCTAAATGTATTTGACCAAATACCATCATCGTTAATAAATGTAGTTAACTTTGTAAAAGAAAGAGAATTTTAGAACCATAGATAAAATTAAAAAATGAATATAAAAGACACACCATTATTAGATAAAATTAACTCTCCTAAGGACCTAAAGGATCTTTCAGATCAAGAATTAAAGTCACTTTCTGATGAGCTAAGGCAGGAGACAATTCAATCTGTTTCAAAAACAGGAGGCCATCTTGGCGCTGGGCTTGGAGTTGTTGAGTTAACTGTTGCTTTACATAATGTTTTTGACACCCCAAATGATAAACTTATATGGGATGTTGGTCATCAAAGTTATCCCCATAAGATTTTGACTGGAAGACGTCACTCGATGAGTACATTGAGACAAAAAAATGGTTTATCAGGTTTTGCTAAAAGAGATGAGAGTGAGTTTGATGTGTTTGGAGCCGGTCATAGCTCTACATCAGTTTCTTCTGGGCTAGGAATATCAATTGCAAGAGACTTAAAGGGCGATGATAATAATATTATTTGTGTTTTAGGTGATGGAGCTATGAGTGCTGGTCAAGCATACGAGGCTATGAATAATGCTGGTGCCTTAAAGTCCAATTTAATTGTAATTTTGAATGATAATGATATGTCAATTGCGCCTCCAACTGGAGCAATGAGCGCTTATTTAGCTAAACTAATATCAGGTGAGAAATACATAGGATTTAGAAACTTCGCAAAACAAATAGTTGAAAAACTTCCTAAAACAATAGAAAAAAGTGCAAAAAAGGCAGATGAAATAACAAGAACTATTTCTGGCGAAGGGACTCTTTTTGAGGCAATGGGGTTTTATTACATTGGACCGATAGATGGTCATAATTTAGATCATTTATTACCTGTTCTAAGAAATATTAAGAATTCTAATCATGGCCCAGTTTTAATTCATGTTGTAACGCAGAAAGGTAAAGGTTATTTGCCTGCAGAAAAATCTGATGAAAAATATCATGGTGTTTCTAAGTTTAATATTGCTACGGGTGAACAGCAAAAATCATCAGATGTTAAAAAATCTTATACTAATATTTTTTCAGAGGCATTAATTAAAGAGGCTCATCTAGATAAAGATATAGTCGGTATTTCAGCTGCAATGCCATCTGGAACAGGCCTTGATAAGTTTCAAAAACAATTTCCAGAGAGATTTTTCGATGTAGGAATTGCAGAGCAGCATGCTGTTACCTTTGCTGCTGGTTTATCTACCGAGGGTATTAAACCATTTGTAGCTATTTATTCAACTTTTCTTCAAAGGGCTTATGATCAAATAATTCACGATGTGGCTATTCAAAATTTACCAGTAAAATTTGCAATTGACCGTGCTGGTTTAGTTGGTGCTGATGGACCAACTCATGCTGGTAGTTTTGATATAGCTTTTCTTTCTTCTCTACCTAACTTTGTAGTTATGGCAGCATCAGATGAAATCGAATTGGCAAGAATGGTTAAGACTTCAGTGTCTTATAATGAGGGTCCTATTTCATTTCGTTATCCGAGAGGAAGTGGGGAGGGCTTAAAGATTCCTGAAAATTATAAAACTCTTGAAATTGGAAAAGGAAGGATTATTTCAGAGGGTACAAAGGTAGCAATTATAAATTTAGGCACAAGATTAGTGGAAGTTAAAAAGGCTTCTGAAAAATTAAACTCTTTGGGACTATCAACAACAATTATTGATGCACGTTTTGCTAAACCACTTGATGAATCCTTGATAATATCTGCAGCTAAGAATCATGAGCTGTTGCTTACTATAGAAGAGGGATCATTTGGAGGGTTTGGATCTTCTGTTTTGTCTTTATTGTCTAATGCTTCACTGTTAGATGATGGCTTAAAGATAAGAAATTTAGTTTTTCCTGATAAATTTATTTCTCATGCATCACCTGAAGAAATGTATATTGAAGCTAAGTTAATGAGTCATGATATTGTTGAAAAGGTTTTAAGTGTTTTAAAAATAAAGTCTTCAGAACTTAAGATTGTAAATCCTAAATAAGATTAATTAACCGTTCTGAGCTCTGTTTCTTAGAAAGTGATCGGCTAAAACACAAGCAATCATTGCTTCACCAACGGGTACAGCTCTTATTCCAACACAAGGGTCATGCCTGCCTTTAGTTGATATATCTGTTTCCTTACCTGACTTATCGATAGTCTTTTGAGGACTTCTTATTGAGGAGGTCGGCTTTATTGCAAATCTAATAACAATATCTTGCCCGGATGAAATTCCACCTAGGATACCACCTGAATTATTGGATTTAAATGACGGATTATTCTTTTCTATAAACATTTCATCAGAATTTTCACTACCTTTGATTGTAGCAGCCTTGAAACCGTTTCCTATTTCAACACCTTTTACAGCATTAATGCTCATAATTGCATTTGAAATATCTGCATCTAATTTTCCGTAAATTGGTGCTCCAAGACCAATTGGTACATTTTTCGCTATTACTTCAATAATAGCTCCACAGCTATCACCTTCTTTGATTAAGTTTTCTATATATTCTTCCCAAATACCAATTGTGCTCGGATCAGGTGACCAAAATGGATTTTGATTTATAAAATTTGAGTCCCAATTTCCTTTATTTATCTTATGCTCGCCTAGTTGAACAAGGGCGCCTTCGATCTCAATATTTGGAATTATCTTTCTTGCAATTGCTCCTGCAGCAACCCGCATTGCTGTTTCCCTAGCTGATTGTCTGCCTCCACCTCTAACATCTCTTATTCCATATTTTGAAAGATAGGTAAAATCAGCATGTCCAGGACGAAATTTATCTTTAATATCGGAGTAATCTTTAGACCTTTGATCTTGGTTCTCAATAACTAATGATATAGGTGTACCGGTCGTTAACTGTTTTCCATTATCATCTATTACACCTGAAAGTATTTTAACCTGATCATCCTCTTTTCTTGGACTTGTATACTTGCTTTGACCCGGTTTTCTTTTATTAAGCCAAAATTGAACATCCTTTTCATTTAGCTCTAATTTAGGGGGTGTTCCATCAACTACACAACCAATTGATGGGCCATGAGATTCACCCCACGTAGTAAACCGAAATAGACGACCAAATGAATTATGAGACATTTTCTATCCTATACAGTTGATATATCAGGGGCATCTTCTGATTTCATTCCAATTACATTATAACCTGAATCGACATGGTGTATTTCTCCAGTAACGCCGGATGATAGATCTGAGAGAAGGTATATAGCCGAATTACCAACTTCATCAATTGAAACAGTTCTTTTTAAAGGAGAATTGTATTCATTCCACTTGAGGATATACCTAAAGTCACCAATCCCTGAGGCTGCTAACGTTTTTATTGGTCCAGCTGATATTGCATTAACTCTAATATTTTGAGACCCTAAATCTTTTGCAAGATATTTTACGCTTGTTTCTAGACCAGCTTTAGCAATGCCCATAACGTTATAGTGCGGCATAACTTTTTCAGCACCATAATATGTTAGAGTTAAAAGAGATCCGCCGTCTTTCATTAATTTTTCAGCTCTTTGAGCAACAGCTGTAAATGAATAACAAGAAATATTAAGGGTATTAATGAAATTTTTTTCAGTTGTATCAATATACCTACCATCCAGCTCATTTTTATCTGAAAAGCCAATGGCGTGGACAACAAAATCTATTTTACCCCAAATTTTCTCTATTTCGTTAAAGGTATTGTCTACACTAACGGAATCTGAAACATCGCACTCAAATACATTTGAGGAATTTAATTCTTTTGCTAAAGGAACTATTCTTTTTTCAATAGCCTCACCCTGGTAAGTAAAGGCTAGCTCCGCCCCACTATTTGAGCATGCTTTAGCAATACCCCAAGCAATTGATCTATTGTTAGCCACTCCCATTATTAAGCCGCGTTTACCTGATAGTATATCTGTTTTTAATTCCATTTTTTTCTTTTGAGTATGTTTATATTAGTATTGTTAGTGATTTTTTTATAAAAAATCAAATTTAAGCAATACAGCTTT
>JABHUT010000120.1 GCA_018658685.1 Alphaproteobacteria bacterium | reverse complement strand
TATTATCTATTATAGAGATTTCTTTTTTCTTAAATTTAACAAATATTCTTTCATCTGGGCGAATACTAAAGTTATCTTTATGGTAAGTAATATATGAGATTAAATCCTCAGGATTTGAAAATTTATTATCTCTAAATTTTATTAAATATCCTTTTTCTCCACAATCAATTTTTTCAATATTAACAGTCTTGCATAAAGCTTTTAGATCAATTGTGTCTATTAATGTTTCAACTTCACTAGGCAGTTTACCAAATCTATCAATTAATTCGGCAGCTATTTGATTTGTTTCATTTTCATCAGATATTAAAGATAATCGTTTATAAATTTCCATTCGCGTAGTTAGATCAGGGATATAATCATCGGGTATTAATACAGCTAAAGGAAGGGAAATTTTAGGTGACCATTGTTTATCGATGTTTTGGATACTATTATTTCTCAAATCCTCAATAGTTTCCTCAAGCATATTCTGGTAGAGCTCTATTCCAACTTCCTTAATCTGTCCCGATTGCTCTTCCCCTAAAAGATTACCTGACCCTCTAATTTCAAGATCGTAGCTAGCAAGATTAAAACCGGCACCCAAAGAATCAAGAGATTGAAGTACTTCAAGTCTTTTTTTTGCTTTTTCTCCTAAGATTTTTTTATCCTTATAGGTTAAATACGCATAAGCCTTAACTTTTGATCGCCCTACTCTTCCGCGAATTTGATAAAGTTGAGATAATCCAAAGATATCCGCCCTATGAACAATAAGAGTATTTGCATTAGGAATATCCAAACCAGACTCAATTATTGTCGTAGATAGAAGAACATCATAATTACCTGAATAAAAATCATTAATTCTATCTTCAATCTGCTTAGATGGCATTTGACCGTGAACTGTTATAAAATTAACCTCCGGAATAGTTTCTCTTATAAAAGCCTCTATATCGTCAATATCAGCAATCCTAGGGACAACATAAAAGGTTTGACCACCTCTGTGTCTCTCTCTAAGGATAGATTCCCTTATTACCAATGGATCATTAGGAAAAACATATGTTTCGATTGCTCTTCTATCTACTGGGGGCGAGGCAATGATCGATAAATCCCTGACTCCAGTCATTGCGAGCTGTAGGGTTCTAGGAATTGGAGTCGCAGTTAAAGTTAAAATATGAATATTACTTTTTAATTTTTTAATTTTTTCTTTATGTTTAACGCCAAAATGTTGCTCTTCATCAATAATTAATAACCCTAGATCATTAAACTCTATTTTATCTCCCAATAACGAATGTGTACCAATAACGATATCAGATGAGCCTGAATTAATTTTTTTTATTACGTCATCTTTTTTGGAGGTTAATCGTGATAATTCATTTATATTGATAGGAAAACCTCTAAACCTATTTTTAAAAGTTTCATAATGCTGTCTTGCAAGAAGTGTTGTTGGAGCAAGAATAGCTACTTGTTTTCCAGACATGGCAGTCAAAAATGATGCTCTTAATGCAACCTCTGTCTTGCCAAAGCCAACATCGCCACATATGAGCCTATCCATTGGCTGGCCCTTTTCTAAGTCGTCAATAACTGAATGAATTGCATTAAATTGATCATTAGTTTCCTCAAAAGGAAATCTAGAACAAAATTCTTCATAAAAATCTTCAGGAACATTTATTATTTCAGCAGAAGACATTTGACGTTTGGCAGCTACCGCCATTAATTCTTCAGCTAAAAATTTAATTCGTTTTTTAAGCTTTTCTTTTCTTGAGCCCCATGAAGCTCCCCCAAGTTTGTCGAGAGATTCTTCTGAAACATCTGATCCATACCGAGATAGAACGTCAATATTTTCTACCGGAAGATATAATTTATCATCATTTGCATATTTTAATAATAGACACTCATGTTTTGCGTTATTTATATCTAGTGTAACTAAACTCTCAAATTTACCTATACCATGTTCAATATGAACAACAGCATCTCCGGGCATAATACTTGATACCTCTCTTAAAAAATTCTCAGCCTTCCTGATAACTCTTGGCCTATAAAATTTTTCTCCAAAAATATCTTGTTCTGAAATAAAAGCATATTTTTCAATTAAAAAGCCGGAATTTAAATTCAATATAACGGTATATACTGAAGAATTAAGATTATTTGTATTAAATTCATCCTGCTTGAGTGAGCTGGTATTAATATTATAATTATTTAATATCTTTGTTATTCTGTCCTCTGATCCAGGGCTAGAACAAGCAATAATTATAACTTTATTGTCTGAGAGGTAATTATCTATATCGCTCTTTAAGCTCTGATAGCTATCAGAGTTATATTTCTTGCTATCTTTCCCAAAATACTTATTCGACATTTTGCCATTAAAATTTATTCCCGAAGGCTTTTTAAAGGGGCTAATTTCTAAAGTATTACTTTCAGATAAGTTTTCTAAAAAAGTTTCCTTATCTTGATATAATTGATCTGGTTTGAGTGAAAAATACTTATTTTCTGTCTTGGATAACTTATTATTATCGTATTCATTTCTAGAATTATAATGATCATTAACGGTTTCTAAAAAATTTTCTAAAGAGTCTTTATATGATGAATCTAATATAATAATTGGATTTTTTAGATAATCAAAAATAGTACCAGTTTGATTGTAAAAAAATGGAATCCAATGTTCCATTCCTGGATATGTAATTCCTTCTGAAACACTCTCATAAAGCTTTACTTTTTCTTTTTGACTTCCAAAGGTTTGATTGAAATTTTTTCTAAAATTTTCAATAGTTAATTCATTTAGCGAGACTTCTGCAGAAGGAAAAATTTTTATATCTTTAATCGTTCCAACTGATCTTTGAGAAATTAAGTCAAAACCCTTTATTGATTCGATTGTACTTCCAAAAAGATCTAACCTAATAGGAAGGTTCAAAGGGGAATAGAAATCAATAATACCTCCTCGTATTGAAAATTCTCCAAATTCTCTTACAGTTCCAACCTTTGAATAACCATTATTAATAAAAAATAATAAAAGTTCATCGACGTTTATTACCTGTCCTGGTTTTAAATTTATTGATTTATTTTTAATCTCATTAATTGGCAGGGTTCTCTGACAAGCAGACTGAATTGTAGATAAAACAATCTTTCTATCTCTTTTATCGTTAGCTAAAGTTGAGAGAGTCTCTAGGCGATTTGATGTAATTGTTTTATTTGGTGAAATTCTATCGTAAGGAACACAATCCCATTGTGGAAAAAATAAAGTATCACTTTTTAAGAAAAACTCCATAGTGTCTTTTATTTGTTGAAAACGCTTTAAATCTCTCGTAATTATAAGAAAATCTTTATTTAAATGTGAAAATAAATTTTCAAATATTAGAGATTCAGAACCCTCTGGAATTTCATTTAGCTCTTTAATGCTACTAAAATCATTCAAAGATTCTTTTTGAATTATTTCACTTAAGTAGGACACTAATTACAGCTCTATGATATTTTTTGAGATATTATTTTTTTAAAAAAGTCTTCAAATTCCTTTGGAAACGAATCATCTTCAGCCACTATCCACTTATAAAGGTCTGGATCAGACAAATTTAGGAACTCTTGGAATTTATTTAGATCATCAAGATCCATATTGCTAACATTGTTATTAGCGAATTCCCCTAAAATAAGATCCATTTCTTTTGTTCCTCTATGCCAGGAACGGAATAAAATTTTTTTTCTAAGATTTTCTATGTCATTTATCATAATTTGTACTTTAATAGAGCAATGAGACCAAAGATTCTAGAGCAATTATTTAAACCTATTGAAACAACGAGAGGTATTGGGCCTCGCTTAAAAATAAGACTTAAGTATTTAATTGGAGAAAATATAGTAGATCTATTATGGCACCTGCCTAATAACATTATAGATCGAAGCTATAATCCAACTATATCTAAGGCAGAAAAAGACAGAATAGTTACTATTAAAGCAACTGTTTTGAAACACTTTCCATCTAAAAGAAGAGGATTGCCCTATAAGGTCACTGTTATAGATGAAACAGGTGAAATAGATCTAGTATGGTTTAATGGAAGAAAGCAGTATCTTCAGGATCTTCTGCCTATAGGCGAAACCCTTGTTGTAAGTGGAAAATTAGAATTCTATAAAAAGAAAAAACAAATTATTCATCCACAGCACATTGTTAGTGACGAAAAAAGCCATAATTTACCAAATATTGAGGCTGTTTACGGTTTAACACAGGGTCTTACAAATAAAGTTATATCAAATCATATAAAAAGAGCTGTTGATATAGTTCCAGATTTTTCAGAATGGCAAGACAAAGAATTTTTTAAAAAAATGAATTGGCCATCTTTTTTAGAATCAATAAAAACGGTTCACAATCCTAAGCATGAAGATGACTTAGATCATAAAAATACTTCAAAACAAAGACTTGCTTATGACGAACTGTTAGCAAATCAACTATCCTTAGGATTGCTTGCAAAAAATTTTGAAGCACCCACGGGTCAAAGCATGTCGAAAAATATTAAATTAATGGACTCGTTATATAAAAATATTCCTTTTGAATTAACTAACTCTCAAAAAGTAGCTATTGAAGAAATTTCACAAGATCTTGAAAAACCAAGCAGAATGATAAGGCTTCTTCAAGGAGATGTTGGTTCAGGAAAGACGATTGTAGCCCTTGCAGCAATATTTCAAGTATCAGGTAACAATAAGCAATCGGCAATGATGGCTCCTACAGAGCTATTGGCTAGACAGCATTATGAAAGTTTAAAAGATTTATGTTTTAAATCTAATATTAATATCGAAATACTTACGGGGAAAACAAAACGCCTTGAAAGAGAAAGGATTTTAGATGATCTTAAAAATGGAAAAATTAGCATAATCTTAGGAACACATGCTCTTTTTCAAGAAAAAGTTCTTTTTAATAATTTAGGATTGGTAATCATTGATGAACAACATAGGTTTGGTGTTCATCAAAGGTTATCATTGACATCAAAAAATTCTTTAGACCCTCCTGATATTGTTATTATGAGTGCAACTCCTATACCAAGAACTTTAGAGTTAACAGCGTATGGATCAATGCAAGTGTCTCGACTTCTTGATAAACCAATGGGAAGAAAGCCAATTAAAACAATCGCAAAACCACTATCAAAAGTTAATGAGGCAATGCTATCGCTTGAAAGATTGATAAATAAAGGTGAAAAAGCTTACTGGGTTTGTCCATTAATAGAGGAATCAGAGAAAATTGATCTTGCTGCTGCAGTTGATCGTTATAATTCTTTAAAGATTATATATAAAGATAGAGTTGCGTTGGTTCATGGTAAAATGTCTGTTGAAGAGCGCGAAGAGACAATGAAAGACTTCAAATATGGAAATAAAAGTATTTTAGTAGCAACTACAGTAATTGAGGTTGGAATTGATGTACCAGATGCTACTTTTATAATAATAGAGCATTCTGAAAGATTTGGTTTATCGCAGCTACATCAGCTACGTGGAAGAGTTGGAAGAAGCGATAAGCCTTCAAGTTGTCTTTTATTGTATAAATCTCCTCTTGGAGAAAATGCAAAAAAACGTATTGAGACTTTAAGACAAACAGATGATGGATTTGTTATTGCTGAAGAGGATTTAATGCTTAGAGGTGCAGGAGAAGTTCTTGGTACAAGACAATCAGGTCTTCCTTACTTCAAAATTGCAAATCTAAGTACTGATAGAGAGTTATTGGAAGTGGCGCGAAATGATGCAAATTATATTATAGAGAGCAATATATTAAACAAAACTGATAGAGGTGAAAATTTAAAAATCCTTCTACATCTTTTTAATAAAGAGGATGCTTTGAAGTATCTTGATGCAGGTTAAGATTTTTTCTCAGGCATAACTAATCCAGCCGATATAATTAACTTAGCCGCACTTTCAACTGACATATCTAATTCAATAACCTCTTCCTTTGGAACAAATAATAAGAAACCTGAAGTTGGATTTGGTGTTGTAGGTAAAAATACACATAACAAATCCTTATCATGATTAGATTTTATTTCACCTTTGGCCTCAGTTGTTACAAAAGCAATTGCCCAGCAATCCTTTCTTGGATATTCTAACATTACAACACGCTGGAAATTATTTTCTGATTTTGAAGCAATTGTCTGGAAAATTTGCTTTAAAGCACCGTAAATATTTCTAACAATTGGCAATCTATCTACAAGTCTCTCTCCGTAACTAATAATAGCATTACCAAAGAAATTTGAAGTTAGTGCGCCCAGTAATGTTAGTATAATAAATGCTGAAATAATTCCAAAACCAGGAATACTAACAGGTAAACTATCAAAACTGTCAGGAGCAAAAGGTGAAAACCAGCCATCCACAGACTGAATAAACCAAATAGCCACCCAACCAGTAACGGTTATTGGGGCCGCAACAACAATACCAGTTAAAAAATAAGTTCTTATTTTACTAAAAAGACTAGGTTTTAATTTTAATTTTGTTTCTTTAGTGTTTGTCATAATTAGTTTGTATCATAAAATAGCTATATAAAAAACTATTACTAAATAGATTAAAATGATCGATATAAAAAATAAAATAAAAGAGTATTTAACTAAAAAGGATACTAAATTTAATTCAATTTTTGAAATAAATAAAATGTCCGGAGGATCAAGCAATGAAATTTGGATTATTAAGTATTTAGATAATAATACTGAAAATAAAATTGTCTTTAGAAGACACTATTCAAGAATTTCTGAAAAAGAAAATTTATATCCCCCTCTTTCGCTATCGATAGAATCCGAAGTTATGGCTGTGGCTTACAAACAAAAAATTCCAGTTCCTAAAATTATTTATAATGTTGATAAAGATCATGAACTTGGTGAAAGCTTCTTTATGGAATTTATTGATGGAATTACACTTGGAAATAAAATCGTTGAAAACCGATCAGTAAAATTATTAAAACCTAATCTCGCATCTCAGTGTGGTGAAATTCTAGGAAAAATACATTCTATTCCGTATCAAAATATAAAAGATTTAAATACATCGACTGGAATAGATGAAATGAGAAAATATAAAAATATCTATCAAGATTATTCACTTAATATTCCTGTTTTTAATTTAAGCTTTAAATGGCTAGAGAAAAATATACCACCAGTCACTAATAAATGTTTAGTTCATGGTGATTATAGAAATGGTAATATTGTTGTATCCTCATCAATAGGAATAAAATCAATTCTCGATTGGGAATTGCTTCATTTAGGTGATCGTCACGAGGATTTAGCTTGGATTTGTGTTAATAGCTGGAGATTTGGTAAGATTAAGCTACCTGTTGGTGGATTTGGACTAAGAAATGATTTTTATAACGCATATGAGCAATCATCTAAGAAGAAGCTAAATAAAGAATCTTTAAAGTTTTGGGAGATTTTAGGTACCCTAAAATGGGGAATAATGTGTTTAAAAATGTATGATGCTTATAAATCAGGATATGACAGAAGTGTTGATAGAGCTGCTATTGGAAGAAGAAGCTCTGAGACTGAAATAGATTTACTAAGATTAATAGATAATGAGGATAGATATGAATAATCCACCATCAAAGGAGGAGTTAATTACTTCAGTAATAGAGTTTATTGAAAATGATATAATTGATGAATTAGTTGGTCAAAAAAGATTTCACGCTCATGTTGCAAAAAATTCATTACAAATAATTTTAAGGCAACTAAAATTAGAAGAGAAAAATAATCGATTTGAAAAAAATAGGCTAAAAGAAATTCTTAAAATGGATAAAGACCTTAATGAATTGAATAAAATTCTATGTCAAAAAATAGATTATGAAGAAATAGATATTAATAATAATGATTTAATTGATCATTTATTCAAAACTACCATGGAAAAGTTAAGTATAGATCAACCAAATTATTCAGCATATTTGGATGAAAAGACTAATTAAGCATCCAAAGCGCCAATTATAGCTATTGAACATACATTATTTGCTGGTTGACCACCTAAATTATGAGTTAATCCAATAGAGGGATTACTAAGTTGTCTCGCACCAGCTTTACCTTGTAACTGAAGATACATTTCATACAGCATTCTAAGCCCTGAGGCGCCAATAGGATGACCAAAACATTTTAAACCACCATCTATCTGACAAGGAACCTTTCCATCAGCGTCATAAAAACCATCCATGACGTCTTTCACTGCATTTCCCTCATCTGAAATAAACAAATCTTCCATAGTGACCAATTCTGTTACAGAGAAGCAGTCATGAACTTCCATCATTGACACTTGTTCTCTAGGCTTTGTAATACCGGCTTCAGCATAAGCTTTTTTTGCTGCAACCCTTACAGTATGGAAGTATGAACCATCCCAACTATTATGTTGGTTTTCAAGACCATTAGAAACAGCTAGCTGAAGAGCTTTAACTGATATTAAGTTATCTTTACCTAAGCTCTTAGCTATTTCTGGAGTTGTGACAATCGCAGCTGCCGCACCATCAGAGACACCACAACAATCAAAAAGACCAAGCGGTTCAGCTATCATTGGAGCATTTAAAACTTGCTCTTCAGTTACTTCCTTTTGCAGATGAGCTTTTGGATTTTTTGCACCATTTGCATGGCTTTTAACTGAAACATGAGCAATAGCTCTTTTAAGATCTTCTGCTGAAACACCATGCTTCGCTCTGTAAGCAGAAGCAAGTTGAGCAAAATTACCTGGCGCAGATCCAGAGGGGCCAATCTGAGGTGTAAGTGTTCCATAATTTGTTGGCGACAATCCACCAAAACCAGTATCTTTTAATTTTTCCATACCAACGGCTATTGCAATATCAGCAGCTCCTGCAGCAACAGCATAAACAGCACCTCTAAATGCTTCTGAGCCAGAAGCACAATAATTCTCGACTCTTGTTACAGCAATATTTGGAAGTCTTAAGGCTATAGACATTGGTGTACCACCCTTACCAGCTCCAATATCGTCTATATGATGAGAAAACCAAGCTGCATCTAATTGGTTAGGCTCAATGCCAGCATCTTCCATAGCCTCAACATATGATTCAACCATTAAATCTTCTGGACTAGCATCCCAACGTTCTCCAAATTTAGAACATCCCATTCCTAGTATTGCAACTTTATCTCTAATTCCAGTGGCCATGAATTTCTCCGTATTTATTTAAATAAACTATATTATAAAAAACTTAATTATTAAACTGGTATTGCTTTCCAAAAATATCTTGTGAAACCTCTTTGCTCATCAACAATTTTAACACGAAAAACCATTTTAACCTGCATACCCGAATCTATATCACCTTTTTCTATATCGGTAAAATCTACCATAATTCTTCCGCCCTCTTCAAAATCAACAACGCCGTAATGATTGGGAGGATTAACAGAAAAAGAAAGGTAATCGGCAGACCAAGATAAAATTTTGGCCTTCTTTTCTGCAAATTTATAAGGCTCCTGAGTATTTAGCTCAGGGCTATTTGGACTAACAGATATTGGTGAGGCCGGGTATTGAATAGTACCTGTTTTTGAACATTTGCCACCAACTAGACCCATAATGGCGTCATTATGTCGATATAGGGTTGTTAAGGCTGTTTTTCTATCTTGCTCACCCCTCATTCCCCTTTCCCATTTAACGGTATCATTAAAGGTTAGGAATTTCATATAATTGTTTTCTTCAACTCCGGTTTCTAAGAGATTTTCAATAGTTTGCTGTGGTTTAAAGTTTTTAATATTATCCGTTGCTTCAAATAATAAAACATCAGATCCGCCTCCAAATCCGCAAATAAGAATTTTTTCACCTGGTTTTGCTTTTTCTAAAACAGACGCAAACATTAAAAGTGAATGCGCTGAACCAGTATCACCAACACTTTGAGCTAAGTTACCAGCCACATTTTCTGGATTAATATCACACTTTTTAGCAATCATTTGATCAACTCTCGGAAAGACACTAGGAAGTATAAAATGATCGATATCTGACCCAGAAATATTAGCTTTTGTAAATAAATCCTTAATTGCTTTTGGTACAATCTTTAAATAACCTTCATCCCTTACCCATCTCTCTTCCCAATTATAATCAAATTCTTCTCCAGGACCTCGAAAATGATCAACAAAATCAATGCTTAATGATGAACTATTAATGTATTTTGCAATTAAATTTTTAGTATCAACGGCTATAGCAACTGAACCATCTCCAAAGTCTAGCTCTTGAGAACTAGCTGATCTAGTTTTTCTTTTATCAGCAGCAGAAACAATTGAATAATTACTATTACCACTCTTAACTTTATCAATGGCTTGAATGAGTGCAGATGTACCTGATTTTAATGTTGAGGAAATATCAATACATTGTGTTTCTTCTTCTAAAGTTAATGCAGCCCGCATTATTCCGGAATTTAATCTGTCAACAAAGGGCATTGTTGTTGAAGCAAAAAATAAGGTATCGACATGAGATCGATCATCATCACCGCCTAAAATCCTTCTAACAGCCTCAACTGCCATTGTTACACTGTCTTCATCCCAATTAGCCATTGATCTAGTGCCCTTCCCTTTACCAACTAAATTAGGGGCAAGCCATGAATTGGCACTTGAAACTGTCTTTTTTGACAATCTTAAACGTGGTAAATATCCAGCAATTGATGAAATTCCTACATCAGACATGAAAGCTCCTCATTTTTTATAATCTTATACAGCAAATTCTTTCTAATAATGGAAGTATTTTTTTTACTTTTCTATAATTTTTTCTGTTCTATAAAATTTAAAGAAACACCAAGTTGCAAAAGCAGTTATTAAATGCCAAATACCATGTGGTTGTATAAATGAATCAGGATTACAAAATTTTGTATCTGGATAACCTTGCAGCCAAATTATAAAGGCCACTATATAACTTATCATTCCAAGAAAAAACCATGGGTTATATGTTCTGGTCTTTGTTGGAGCAGTATTTGCTAATAATGCAGGAAGCCAAAAAAGAACTATCCACCAATAATTTACTAAATCTGAAAAAATATCCGTGGGGAAAATCCCAAAAATACTAGCCACTAGAAACCCAATAAAGCCAGAGTACCATTTATTAATTTTACCCCAAAATTTATAAAGAAATTCTGATATAATCCATAAAGCTATCGAAACACCAAATAAATCAAGGTTAATACCCATATTTGTTCCAAAAAACCAGCTTAATAAAGAAAAAATAAATACAATCAATATGTATGTTGTTATAAATCTTTTGAAAGACCAATTACCTAATTCTTTTAAGTTATATAACCAAGGAACAATAATATAAGTAACCATACTGACATTATCTATCCATTGCCCCCAATATGAATGCGTTCCATGCATTAAAAAGGATCCAGGACCAAGAAATATGACAACGCTGGCGTATAATATTGAAATATTTGTTAAACCTGTAAAATCATTTGTTTTTTTATCTTCGTTAGATAAAATCCAAAACATTATTAAACCTGTAATCATAAAACCTACATTACTGAAAGCGTTTATAGGTTCACGAAAAATACTTGGGCTAACTCTCTCGCACCATCGAGAAATATCGCCAATGGATAAATTAGGTTCTAGAGTAATAATCAAGCCAGCTTTAGCTAAAATAAAGTAAATTAAGAAAAACAGTATTGAAGCAGATAATGCTATGAAAAAAGAATTTGTTTTTTTAAAAAAGATCATTGATTTATGAATCCATTATTTCAGAAATTTTAATAGTTATTTTTTATTATTTATCTTTTATACTAATTATATCATACATCTTTTTTATTATATGTGAGGAAATTTATGGAAAAACTTAATAATCTTCTAAATACATTAACCCAACCATTTACAAATATTATTAC
>JABHUT010000119.1 GCA_018658685.1 Alphaproteobacteria bacterium | reverse complement strand
TAATTTATTTAAACATAATTTTTATTCAAGAAATATTTAAATCTAAATAAGAGATAGACTCTCTAACTGAATAGCTTGTTTTCCAGATCTTTCAACCATAACTGCAAACATCTCATCACCTCTTTCAGTTCGTTCAACTAACATAGATGATATAACGCCCATTAAAAATCCGATGAATGAACATCTCCGATAATCACGCCACGCCAACTCATAAGGATAAACGCCATCATCTAAATTGAGTTTTTTGAGATATCTAGATACAAGCGACTCTTCATGGATTTTTCGATCATTTGAGTCAGAAAAGCTTGTTGAAATACAGTAAGCAATATCCGCCATAGGTACACCAGCACTTAGTGTTTGCCAGTCAAGAACTGCTACACGTCCATTGTTATCGTAAAAGAGCATATTATCTAATCGAAAATCACCATGTGATAGGACTATAGGTTCAGTTTTGATTTCTATATAAGAATCATAACGATCGATTAAGGATTTACCCATTTCTAGGATTGATTTATCAATACGATCTTTATAGCGAGAGCACCATTCTGGATATATTTCAATAAGAAATTGTTTTATAAATTTTTTTCTATCTTTTCCATAATTTAAGCATTTTATTTTAGACAAATTATTGTCATCCCAATGGGCTTTATGAAGCAATGCTACTTCATCAAGTGCAAGCCTGATATCATTTACATTGCAACCAGCCATTTGTGATATCTGTCTAGCTGGAGATAAATCTTCCATGAACATTATGAAATTTCCAATATCTTTCTTATCTAATCCTACAAAATAAGCCTCAGGACATCTTATTGGAATTTTATTTCCATATTGATTATACCAATAAGCTTCAATTTCATAAAGATTCATATTTTTTGCTGTTTGCCTACTTGTAAGATCTTTTGCCGAGCATTTTGCAATAATTGTTTCTGGACCTTCATTATTATTCCAATCAAGAGAGAGTCTGTAGCTATCACCCACTTGTCCTGAACCAACTGCCTGAAAAGAGAAATCTTTTAATGTATTTGGTAAAAAACCTAGTTTTTCTGAAATAAAATTAGTATTAAAGTTTTCTGGATGAACAGGTAATTTATTCATTCAATAATCCTATCAAGGATTCCTTCAAACCCACTTGGTTTGTGACGTCCAATAAAAAGTTGTTCAATAACACCTTGACCAGTAATGAAAATTTCTGGTGTTTTAAATTTAATCTTTGATAAAGTTTGTATGTGTAAATTGTGAATTAGACCTTTTGCTAATTCTGATTCTGCTTTATCTAAATCAATTATATCAAAACCAACCTCTAATTTACCGTGATTATTACCATGGCCCCACTCTGGGTGAGTATAACCCAATCCCTGCATATAAAATACTCTACCGGGTATAAATTCTAGCTCAGCATCTTCTAATTTTATCTTTAAACCATTAATCCTACGGGTATTTTTTTTATAATCTATTTCAATTTTAGGACTTGTTATCTCTAATCTAGAATTTTCCTCTAAATTATCAACTACCGCTCGACAGTTCCAAGATTTTCCCAACGAGTCATCATTTCTGTGATAAAAAATACAATGATTAGGAAAATTCATTGGCGTCCATATCCAATAAAATTGAGGCGCTTCCGTGTGTTTAGTTTCTTTATTATCTTTATTACCTATTGGTCGTAAACCCCAACTCCTATCACGCGTTCCCTTAAAACTATCAATTTTTATAATTTGATCATGAAGTTTAATCTCACCATACCAAGAAATATTTTGGGTTGCTCTTGTGCAATCGATAAAAATTCCAGAATCTTGATTATGTTTGAAGCGAGGCTCTTCAATAGGTTTATGTCTTGCTTTAGCATGGATTTTTCCTGAAATACCATACTCATTTTCTTTTATAATTAAAATTGTTTCCTCTAAAGGCTTTACAATATTTACCTCAATTGGACCAACGACTAAATTAAGGCGATCGCTATTCATTTCTTTTGAAGCACGTAAATTATATTGCTTTTTTCCAATCGACAAACAAAAACTTGCATCCATAATATTTAACTGCGGGTATACACCAAGAGCTGCCGCAAAAAAAATATCACCTTCATCGTTATAACCATTAAAGAAAAATCGGTCATAGAAATTACGATTTTTCCCTGAAATATTTATTGTTTCAGGGGTTTGATGTAATGGATAATCATCTGCAGGTGTAAGCATTTATCTAGTTTCCTAAATTTACGAAAATTAAATTCCTTTTATTATTTAAAAATACTTTAGTATGAAATTTAAACGTAAAACTTTTCTAAAAATTTAGGATAAAAATTTTAATTTTACTATCTTTTAATTTTTATGATTGGTTATATTTTTTAATTAAATAGGTGAAAATTTCATTTGTATTTGTTTTTTCTGTTATAAATATAAAATTTTGTGGGAGTGAGATATGTCAGGTTTTAACAAAGTTATAAATAGCTATGAAGAGGCGATGAATGGCTTAGTTGATGGTATGACTATTATTTCTGGTGGATTTGGTCTTTGCGGAATTCCAGAACATTTAATCAAGGAAATTAAAAGAAAAGGAACTAAAGAACTTACTATTGCTTCTAATAATTGCGGAACAGATGAGCATGGTTTAGGTTTATTATTATCAGATCATCAAATTAAAAAAGTAATAGCATCTTATGTTGGTGAAAATGCATTATTTGAAACTCAAATGATGAATGGTGAAATTGAAGTGGATTTAACTCCGCAAGGAACTTTAGCTGAAAAGATGAGAGCTGGCGGCGCAGGAATACCTGCTTTTTATACTCCCACTGGATATGGAACACCTGTAGGAGAGGGAAAAGAAGTGCGCGAATTTAATGGACGTAAGTATATTCTAGAAGAGGCATTACAGGGAGACTTTTCTATAGCCAAAGCTTGGAAAGGTGATCGTCATGGTAATTTAATTTTTAGAAGAACTGCTCGAAATTTTAACCCAATGGCAATAACTGCTGGAAAAATATCTGTTGTTGAGGTTGAAGAAATTGTTGAGGTAGGTGATTTAGATCCTGATCAAATTCATTTACCAGGTATTTATGTTGATAGATTAATAAAAGGTACGTTTGAGAAAAATATTGAGCAACGTACTATTCGCAGCTCTTAATGCAAATAATATACGGAGAGTAAACTCATGGCTTTAACAAGAGAGCAGTTAGCACAGCGTGTATCAAAAGAATTCAAGGATGGTTATTATATTAATCTTGGAATAGGTATCCCCACTTTAGCTGCCAACTATGTTCCTGAAGATATGCAGGTAGTTTTACAATCTGAAAATGGTATTTTGGGAATGGGTCCTTTCCCGCTAGATGAGGAGGTAGATGCTGATATTATCAATGCTGGAAAACAAACTGTTACTCTAATTAAAGGTGCTTCAATATTTTCTTCTTCCGACTCTTTTGCAATGATCAGGGGTGGTCATGTTGACTTAACTATATTGGGTGCTTTTGAAGTTGATTGCCAAGGTAATATTGCTTCATATATGATTCCTGGTAAGTTAATTAAGGGTATGGGAGGTGCAATGGATTTGGTATCGGGGGCCGATAACATTATTGTTACTATGACTCATGCCTCAAAGGATGGAGTTTCAAAACTTCTCAAAGAATGCACATTACCCTTGACCGGAAAAGGTTGCATTAAAAGAGTTCTTACAGATTTGGCCTTATTGGATATAGAAGATGGAAGATTTGTATTACGGGAGCGTGCTCCTGGTGTTAGCGTTGATGAAATAGTTAAATTAACGGCTGGTGATTTAGAGGTTCCTAAAGAGGTTCCTGAGATGATTTTTGAGACTTAAAAGTATTAATTTTTTTTGGAGGTTTAAATGAGTAAAAGAGAAGTTGTTGTTTTAAGTGGAGTTAGAACTGCTATTGCTGATTTTGGAGGAACTTTAAAAGATCAACCCGCTACTGAATTAGCTGCAAAGGTTGTTGCTGAGGCAGTAAACCGTTCTGGATTATCGCCAGAGGACATAGGGCATTGTGTAATAGGATCAGTATTACATGGTGACCGTCGTGATATGTATATTAGCAGAGTTGCAGCCTTAAAAGCTGGGCTTCCAGTTGAAACACCATCATTAACTGTAAATCGTCTATGCGGTTCAGGACTTCAAGCATTAGTTTCAGCAGCACAAATGATACTTCTAGATGATTGTGATGTTGCAGTAGCTGGTGGATCAGAGTCAATGAGCAGAGCACCTTATTGGTTACCTTCTGCTCGTTTTGGAGCAAATATGGGGGATGGAAGCATGGTTGACTCATTGACCGGAGTTTTAACATGCCCCATAGGAGATGTTCATATGGGAGTCACTGCAGAAAATGTTGCAGATCAATTTAACATAAGCCGAGAAGAACAAGATGAACTTGCTAACCAAAGCCATCAACGTGCACAAAGGGCAATTGAAGAAAATCGTTTTGATGGTCAAATACTTCCTATTGAAATCAAAACTCGAAAAGGTGTCACCATTTTTGAGCAAGATGAGCATGTTCGTTTTGATAGTGATATTGAAAGTATGACTAAATTACGACCTGCCTTTAAGAAGGAAGGTTCAGTTACAGCAGGTAATGCTTCTGGAATAAATGATGGAGCTGCTGCTCTAGTTTTAATGGAAAAAGCCAAAGCTGAAGAAAAAGGTCTAAAGCCCATAGCAAAATTAATTGGATATACTTTATCGGGTGTTGATCCTTCAATTATGGGTACAGGTCCAATTCCGGCAGTTCAAAAATTACTAAAGAAAACAGGTTTGCAAATTGAAGATATAGATATTTGGGAAGCGAATGAAGCTTTTGCAGCACAGGCTTTGTCTGTATCTAATGAGCTTGGGCTTGATCCGGAAAAAGTTAACCCAAATGGATCAGGTATAAGTCTTGGGCATCCCGTTGGTGCTACTGGTGCAATAATTTCTGTAAAAGCTCTTTATGAGTTAAAGCGTATTAAGGGACGTTTTGCAGTTGTCACAATGTGTATTGGGGGCGGGCAAGGTATTGCTGCTTTATTTGAAAGGGTTGAATAAAATTATTAAAAATTTATTATAAAACTATAACAAGGGAAGGAATATTATGACATTAGTAACAGTATTAAGTGCAAGTGGTAGGCCAGGTTTAGCTCAAGTAAGGCAGCTACTTAAAGCTGGTTATAAGGTAAGGGCTACAACAAGAAACCCAGAGACAATGAAAAACTTTGAAAATATTGAAGTTGTAAGTGCTGATTATAATGATCCAGATTCAATTTATGAAGCGTGCCTAGGGGCAGATTCAGTTTTTTATACTAGACCATCTTTTGAAGAGTCACATAAAGCACTTGATTTTGCTGCTACAGTTGGTAGTGCTTCTAAAAGAGCTGGAGTAAGACGAATTATTTATAATACTTGCTGTTGGGGTCCACCTGACGAACTTGGTGAAGTTGGTCAAGCTGGTTATGATAGTGTTAAG
>JABHUT010000021.1 GCA_018658685.1 Alphaproteobacteria bacterium | reverse complement strand
CTATTTCTTGAATAGTAATACCCAATATATCGTGCTTTTGGTTTTCGGACTTTTATCTATTACTTTGGGTTATGCTGATTTTAGGAGTTATAAAAATAATTCTGCAACAGGAAAAGAGAGAATTTCGAGACACTTAACAAATATGATGGGAGGAACTATTGCAGTGATCACAGCTGTTTTAGTTGTTAATCCTCCTTTTGAACCTGAATGGGTATGGTGGGTGTTACCGACGGTGGTGATTACGCCAATCATCTCATACTGGAATAAGAAAACTTTGACTCCGTGAAAAAGTTATTCACTGTTTCAATAAACTCCGTTACTGTGGAGTAATTCAGAACAGTGAATAAAAACAAGGGGGAGTTATGTTCGCAACAGGGTTAATAATTTTTTTTGGAATTCATTTAGTTCCATTTTTCCCCAAAACGAAAAGTGCTTTGTACTCTAGGCTAGGCGAGAATCCTTATATGGGAACTTTTTCCTTTATAAGCTTAATTGGCTTATTAATGATCATATTTGGCTATGAACGCGCAATCGATAATCTATATCCAATATATTCACATGCCTATGCATATTCTGAATATGTTATGTTTTTTTCCTTAACTTTTTTGGTTGCCGCTTATCTACCAACACACCTTAAAAAAATAACAAAACATCCCATGTCAATAGGGATTGGTATTTGGGCGCTATTACATCTAGCTGTCAATCCAGACATAATTTCAGTTATTCTTTTTGGTGCATTTTTAGCTTACTCAGTTTTAGATATTTTGGTTTCTGAATTCAAAAAAGAAGAGAAGAAATTATATGAAGCAAAGATACTTTATGATGTTTTGTCAGTTGTTGTTGCAGTTTTAATTACTTCTTTGGCATACAACTATCATGAATACTTGTCTGGAGTTCCACTTGGTTAAAATAAACAAAACATTATTCACTGTTCCAAAATACTCCGTTACGGTAGAGTAGTTTTAGATTTGTATAATATATTCAAAGTAGGTTTTTCTGTTCAAATCTTAAATTTCACCTTATCTTAATATTATGGAACAAATTGTTATCAGCGGTACTGGTGTTTTTACACCTGAAGAATCAATAACCAATAAAGAATTAGTAAAAGCCTATAATTCATATGCTGAAACTTATAATTCTAATAATAAGGTTGATATAAGCCGCGGAAATAAAATTGCTCTAGAATTATCAAGTGAAGAATTTATCTATAAGGCGTCAGGAATTAAAAGCAGATATGTGATGGACAAGAAAGGTATTTTGGATCCTGACATTATGCACCCGATTTTAGACAAAAGAAGCAATGATGAGCCTTCAATTTTAGCCGAAATGTCTGTAAAAGCAGCAAAAAAAGCCATGGATAGCGCAGGTAAAACATCTAATGATATTGATGCTGTAATCACTGCATGCTCAAACCTTGAAAGAGCTTATCCTGCTATATCGATTGAGGTTCAACAATTGCTTGGGGTAAGTGGATTTGCTTTTGATATGAATGTGGCCTGTTCATCAGCTACCTTCGCGATACAAGCTGCGGCAGACATGATTAGGTCAGGTAGTGCTAAAACTATTTTAATCGTAAATCCTGAAATTTGCTCAGGTCATCTAGATTTTAAAGATCGGGACTGTCATTTTATTTTTGGCGATGTTTGCACAGCCCTGATACTTGAAAGTAAAGAAACAGCTAAATCAAATAATTCTTTTGAAATAGTCTCAACTAAATGCATTACTCAATTTTCAAATAATATAAGAAATAACTTTGGATTTTTAAATAATGCAAAAAAATCTAGTCCTTTAGATAGAGATCTTTTATTTATGCAGGAAGGCAGAAAGGTCTTTAAAGAAGTTGTTCCAATGGTTAGTCAACTTATTACAGATCATATTGAGAAAGAAAAAATTAAAACTGCTGATATTAAAAGATTGTGGCTCCATCAGGCTAATAAAAGTATGAATGATTTTATTGGGAAGAAAGTGTTAGGTAGGGCTCCAGAGGATCATGAGCAACCAAATATTTTACAGGATTATGCCAATACCTCTTCAGCAGGTTCCATAATTGCCTTTTCTTTATATAGTGAGGATATGAAAAATGATGAAATTGGTGTTTTATGTTCTTTTGGAGCCGGATATTCAGCTGGAAGTATAATTCTTAAGAAAACATCCTAATGAATACCTATATAACTCTTTTTTTTGCCATTTCACTTGAAGTTCTCGGAACAATGTTATTGCCTGCATCTCAAAATTTTTCAAAATTTGTTCCAACATTTATTTTGCTGGCATCGTATGGATTATCTTTCTATCTTTTAGCAGTAATATCTCAAAAACTATCCCTCGCAATTATTTATGCGTCTTGGTCAGGGCTTGGTATTTTTTCAATCGCGATCTTAAGTTATATTTTTTACAAACAAACATTAAACTGGCAGTCGATAGTTGGTTTATTTGTTATTGTTGCAGGTGTAACACTGGTAAATTTATATAGAACTTAATATTTTATTTCATCACAATTGCCTATAGTTGTTAATGCTAATTAAAATTTATAAGAAACAACTCTTGTCGCTTTTGATATATTTTATTTTTTTGTATTTTATTCTAAATCAAATTTTTTATTGATTTAAAAAAATATAAAGTTACTGTTATTTTATGGATTTTAAATTTACAAAAATTATCAAAGGTCTTCATTGGACAACAGTTTCAAGCGAGAAGGTTCTTTTAGCAATCATTGGAATAGCAACCTGTATTGCTGCAGGACAATATTTGATTTCAATGTATGAGGCAAAAGAGATTCAGTTGGCTGATCTTTTTTTGTTATTTATTTATGTTGAAATAATAGGAATGGTTGGAGCTTTTTATAGCACCAATAGAATTCCAGTAACACTTCCAATAATCATTGCAATAACAGCTCTTTGTCGTTTAATTATTATGCAAAGCAAAGATATGGATGCCTTAATGTTGCTTGGGGAAGCTGGAGCGATACTGATTTTATCTATATCCGCTTATATAATGAGTCTTAAAGACAAGATAAGTCTCGAAAAAAAGAAAGATGTTGAATAAATAATTAAAAATTATAATTTTTTAAAAATCAAAATCCTTTTCTGCTTTTGATATATTTTAAAATATGATTATTAATTAAATTAAATCTGGGGGGATTATCATGAGCAGAGAAAAACTTATTGAAATGGCTTTAAATAATAAGAAGCATTCTGATGCTGGGACTATGGAGTATGTCGATAATATACTTGAAATACCTGCTGCTAATTATTACGACGCTGATATTTGGCAGAAAGAAGTTGATTTAATATTTAAAAGAACACCATTGGTCTTGGGAGTATCTAAAGAGATACCAAACCCAGGTGACTATAAGTCAATTGACGCTTTGGGTGTCCCAGTTCTTATTACAAGAGATTCTGATGGTAATTTAAACGCATATCTAAATGCTTGCCGACATAGAGGTGCTGCTTTAGTCGAAAATGGTATTGGAAATAAAAAAAGATTTGGATGTCCATATCATGGATGGACCTATGGAGAAGATGGATCTTTAATTGGTATTGCCTCTCCAGAAGACTTTGGCAGCATAGACAAAGCCTGCAAAAGTCTTGTAAGGCTCCCTGTTCTTGAAAAAGCAGGTATCATTTGGGTAATTTTAACACCTGATTCAAAGGTAGATATGGAAAAATTCCTTTTTGGCTATGATGAACTCTTAGGCATGTTTAATTTATCTGATTGGCATGTTTTTAGCACAAGAGTATTAAAGGGCCCTAACTGGAAGGTCGCATATGATGGTTACTTAGATTTATATCATCTACCGGTTTTACATAGTGAAACATTTGGTAAGGATATTTCAAATCAAGCTAACCCTTATGAGTGGGGACCTCATCAAAGAGTAAGTTCTCCTTTTATGTTTATTCCTTCTACCGAGGGTGAGGATATTATTCCTGATTATGATAAAATAAATGAATGGCCCTTAGATGACTTAATGGGGGGTGTTTGGACAATTTTCCCTAATGTTTCCATAGCCTCATTTATGGGGGGAGGAAGAGCTGTTCTTTTATCTCAGCTAATGCCAGGGGATAATCCAGATGAATCATACACTACACAATATTATCTAATGGAAAACAAACCTAATAAACAACAAGAAGAAGAGGCAAATAAGCAATTTGACTTTCTTGAATATGTTGTGCGTGATGAGGATTACACAACAGGGATAAGACTTCAGAAGGGTTTAAAAACTGGCATGATAGATAATGTTATGTTTGGAAAGAATGAGGGAGCAGGGCAAACCTTTCATGGCTGGGTAGATAAAATAATCAATACTTCAGATGAAGACTTACCAAACTTGTATAAAGAATAAAAATAAGAGAAATTAAGAAAATGAGTTTTTATGAAAAATATATTTTACCAAGATTTCTAAATTGTGCCTGTGCTGCTGAACCTATAACTTTTCAAAGAAAAAAAGTTACACCGCTAGCTGAAGGAAAAGTACTAGAAGTTGGTATCGGTTCAGGTTTAAACTTACCTTTTTACGATAAATCAAAAATTGTTGAACTTTGGGGTATTGATCCATCAAAAGAACTCAATGCTATGGCGAAAAAAGTTGCAAAAAAAGAAGGTTTAGAGGTAAATTTCATATCCTCAAGTGCTGAAGATATTCCTTTACCAGATAATTATTTTGATACAGTTTTAATTACCTACACCATGTGCACTATTCCCGAGGTTAAAAGGGCAAATGATGAGATAAAAAGAGTATTAAAAAATAATGGAAAAATGATTTTCTGTGAACATGGCGTTTCACCTGATGATAATGTTAGAAAATGGCAAAATAGAATAAATACTTTTTGGGGTAAAATTGCTGGAGGGTGTAATATTAATAGAAATATACCTAAGTTAATTGAAAATTCTGGTCTTAAAATTATGCAAATGGAAGAAATGTATCTTCCTAAAACTCCAAAGATTGCAGGATATAATTATTGGGGTTATGCGATAGTTAATAAATAAAGGATTTTAGGAGTACTAAATATTTTAAATATTAACTTTAATTACATAAAGAAAGTTTTATAAATTGTTATTTTATATAGGTAAATTATGAATTTTTGGTTTTTAATGGCAGGCGGTTTTATTTCTTTTTTGGGTGTATTAATTCATGGTATTTTCGGAACACGTATGTATATGAATAATATCAATAAAAGTAACTTAGATAATTTAACAAAATCATTAAGTCTTGTTAGTTGGCATGTTTTCACTATATTTCTTTTTACAGGAACAGTTACTTTAATAATTATTGCCTATAACCCAGCATATGGAATTGCCGCCTATCCAATCATTATAATAAACGCTATTGGTGCTTTGTTGTTTATTTGTTTAGGTTTTGGCAATCATACAGCGTTATTAAAGATGCCTGGTGCTTATCTTATGGCACTCACAGCAATATTTTCTTATTTGGGAATTATTTCATAAAGCTTTAATTATATATAGTCGGAGAGAATAGTAATGCGAGAATTCCAAACTTTAAAAAGTGACTTAAATACCACTCGTCTTATAGAAGTCGATTTTAATAACCTAAAATTAGGTGACGGTGAAATAACTGTTAAAATTGAAAAATTTTCATTTACTTCTAATAATGTTACTTATGGTGTTGCTGGAGATCTAATTGGGTATTGGAATTTCTTTCCTTCATCAGATAATTCTAAAAATGAATGGGGATGCATTCCGATGTGGGGATTTGCTCGTATTATTCAATCTAAAAATGATTCTTTAACTATAGGGGAGAGGCTTTTTGGTTATTTTCCTCCATCAGAAAATTTAAATCTAAATCCAATAAAAATTTCTAAAGAAAATTTTATTGATGGAAAGTCTCATAGAAGTGAGCTTCCACCTGTTTATAATAACTATATAAGGCTATCTGGAGAGAAGAACTATGATAGCGAAATGGATAATATTCGAGCTTTATTGTTTCCACTTCATATTACAGCATTTTGTTTATGCGATACACTCCAGGATCAATCTTATCTTAAAGCATCCCAAATTATTATTATTAGCGCCTCAAGTAAAACAGCCATAGGTTTAGCGCAAGGCTTATCTGATGAGTTAAATACGCCAAAAATCATTGGTCTCACATCCTCTGGTAATTTAGATTTTGTTAAAACTCTTGGTTGTTATGATGAAGTAATTACATATAATAATTTAGATGAGGTTAACTCTAATCTTGGGTCTGTAATTGTCGATATGGCTGGAAACCAAAAAATCTTGAATAATTTATACAAATCCCTCAACAACAACATGTTTAAATGCTTGACGGTTGGGATGACGCATTGGGACAGCATGAAATCAACTAATGATGTATCATCTGAGTCTATTGCAAAAGATAGAACTGAGTTCTTTTTTGCACCATCTCACATACAAAAAAGGATCAGTGACTGGGGTCATGAAGGTTATAATAATAAAACTCATTCATTTATGAACTCTAGAGCAATGCAAAGTAAAGAGTGGATGGATATAAAGGAAATTAAAGGGCTGGATAGCTTTATATCTACATACTCTAATATTGTTATGGGAAAAATTAACCCCAATGAAGGTATAATTGTTACGTTATAAATATAAAAATCTTTAATTTATTTAAGATTTTTTATTGATTGTTTCCCTTAATAAGAAAAAATAAACCTAAAACCAATAGGAAAAGTTGTTCACTTGCGAATAAAACTGCACCTCTTTCGCCAATGAAAATACTCCAATGAGAGTGTGCAATTATAAGAGCGTTTATCATAATAATTACTATTGTTAGACCAGATAGCTTTGTAATAACATTAGCAATAATTGGATATAATTTAATTAACAGTCCACCTAAAATGATACCTATTCCCGCTAAAATCTCACCCCACGCAACGACATGTGCAGATATATTCGCAAATGGAACTCCCTTTGAGGCTAAAAAGCCTATAAAGCCCTCACTCATTGGTATTTTACCGTATCCATGTAGGAAAAAAGAGATGCCAAGACAAAATTGTACAACAATAGTAATAATATTTGTAAATGGTTGGGTT
>JABHUT010000118.1 GCA_018658685.1 Alphaproteobacteria bacterium | reverse complement strand
CGTCGCCAAGAGCCTTTGGATGAGTTGGCTTCTGAGCTTAATGGAAAAGCTCAAACTTGTGATATTACTGTAGATGGAGATATAGAAAACTTATTTAAAATAGCAAAAGATACATACGGTAAAGTTGATATTGCGATAAATACAACAGGTATGTATGAACCAGGGCCACTTAACGAACTAACAAGGGATCATTTAAGAAAATACACAGAAGTAAGTTTTATAGGACCAACAATTTTTATCAGAGAAGCTGCAAATATTATGGAAAATGGTGGTTCAATCATAACAACAACATCTGTCACAGTTGAATTATCAGCTGTTGGTCTTTCCGCCTATGTCGGAACTAAAGCCGGAACTGATAAAGTTGTTCAGATAGCTGCAAAAGAATACCAACATAAAGGACTCAAAATTAATTCTTTGTCTCCTGGCTTAGTAGACACTCCTATGACAGGGGCTTTGTTTGATATGGACGGTCCAATAAAAGCAATGACAAAAGAGTCCCCTCTTGGAAGACTTGCAAATGTTCAAGATGTTGCAAATACTGCAGTATGGATGGCATCAGACGATTGCTTTACTACTGGAGATTTAATTCGAGTAAGTGGAGGTATTCAACTGAATCGTTTGCCGACTCAAGAAGAAATGTATGGTCAATAATTAAAAATTTATAGGGAGAAATATTATGACAGGAAGACTAGAAGGAAAAGTAGCAATTATAACTGGTGCAGCCATGGGGTTGGGAGCAGCAGATGCTGAACTTTTTGCCTCAGAAGGAGCAAAAGTAGTTTTAACAGACATCGCTGAAAGTGAAGGACAGGCTCTAGCTGATAAGTTAAATGGTACTTTCTTTAAACATAATGTAACTGATGAAGATCGATGGATAGAAATCATAAATGAGACAGAGGAAAAATATGGTCGTATTGATATACTCGTAAATAATGCTGGTATAGTCAAACCTGGTAATCCCGAAAATCAAACAACTGAAGAATACAGATTTACAATGTCAGTTCATATGGATAGTACTTTTTTTGGTTGTAAATATGTCATACCGGTTATGGCTAAAACAGGCGGTGGATCAATAGTAAATATGTGCTCAATTGCTTCAGTTCAAGGAGAGTCATATGTTGCAGCCTATTGCGCAGCTAAAGGTGCAATTGAGGCCTATAGTAGAGCTGTAGCTGTACATTGTGGTCTTGCCAAAAATGGTGTGAGATGTAATACGATTCATCCATCAGGAATAGCAACCCCAATGGTTGCAAGCGTTCCAGCATTAATGGAAGAAAAATTTGGAGCCTCACCTGTTGTTCAAGAAGCTCCAGTAGAGAGTAATAAAGTTGGCGAACCTTTAGATATTGCAAATGCTGCACTATATCTTGCTTCAGATGAATCTAAATTTGTTAACGGAGCTCAAATACGAGTTGATAATGCTATGTCAGTCGTATCAGGAAATATGCCAGAATAATTAGGAGTTACAAATGGGAAAAGTTGTTGATTATTTTGATGATGATACTCGCCTAGAAGGTATTTTCTATCCTTTTGAGGGCAATAAGAATGCCCCTGTTGTTTTAGTTGTTCCTACTTATGCGGGTAGAGATCAATTTACACTCGATAAAGCAAAATCGATGAATGACTTAGGGTATTCCGGATTTGCTGTAGATATGTATGGAGAAGGAAAAACTGGAAGCTCGCCAGAAGAAAATATTGAATTAATGAATGATGTTCTTTCTGATCGACCAAAACTTCAAAAAAGAATGCTATCTGCAATTGATGCAGTAAGATCAGAAACTGGTGTAGACAATTCAAAAATTGCAAGCATTGGTTTTTGCTTTGGCGGTCTTTGTGTTCTTGATGTTGCGAGGATAGGTTCAGATATAGCTGGTGTAGTCTCTTTTCATGGTATTTTTAATAAGCCAGGAAATACTGAAGGTAACACCATCAATACAAAAGTTCTTGTTTTGCATGGTAATGATGATCCAATGGTACCACACGAAGATGTTAATGGTCTCGCAAATGAGTTGACAGAATCTAAGGCTGATTGGCAAATTCATGCCTATGGATCAACTTCTCATGCATTTACTAACAAAGAAGCAAACTCCCCGGAAATGGGAATGGCATATAATCCAGATGCAGATAGACGCTCATGGAAAGCAATGCAAGACTTTTTAAAAGAAGTGATTGGCTAAATAAGCCTCTAAGGATATAAAATAGAATCATGACTGAAGAAAAAGAACTTGCTGTACATGCCTTTGTTATACCGGTTACTCCGTTCCAACAGAACTGTTCTATCTTATGGTGCACAGAAACTAAAAAAGGTGCTGTAATTGACCCTGGCGGTGATATCGATCAAATAATTACCGCAATAAAGAAGTATGATGTAAAAATTGAGAAAATTCTTATTACGCATGCACACTTAGATCACGCTGGTGCAACTGCTGAACTTGCCCGCCAACTTAATATTCCAATAGAAGGTCCGCATAAGGATGATATGTTTTTAATTGAAAGCCTTGAGGAGCAAGGAAAGAAATATAATTTTTCTCCTGCTGAGTCTTTTGAGACATCTAGATTCCTTGAGGGTGGCGATGAAGTGACAATAGGAAATCAAATATTTGGTGTTCGTCACTGTCCTGGTCATACTCCTGGGCATGTAATATTTTTTCATAAAGAAGCAAAGATAGCTGCTGTTGGTGATGTATTATTCCAAGGGTCGATAGGAAGATCAGATCTACCGAGAGGAAACCATGAGCAATTGGTTAATTCAATAGTTAATGAATTATGGCCTCTAGGTGATGAGATAAGATTTATACCTGGCCACGGCCCAATGTCTACTTTTGGTAACGAAAGATTAACAAACCCGTATGTCTCAGATTTTGCATTAGGAATTGACCGAGAAGTTTCTGATGCAGTTAAAAAACAAGAAACATCAATGGAGTAGATCTTTGGTTCTTTCTAACAGCCGTCTAAATAGACGTGTTGGACTTTCTTTTTTATACTTTATTCAGGGTATACCTCAGGGCCTGATTTATTTTTCTTTACTAGATTGGTTAGCGTCAAAAGACTTTTCTATTAGCGATATTGCTATAATAACCTCAGTAGCCTCCTTGCCATGGATACTTAAGTTTATCATTGGGCCCTTCATTGACACATATCAATCATCCAAAATGGGAAAAAGAAAACCCTGGATATTGAGTTCGTTAACCCTATTAGGCCTTATTTTCCTAGTATTATCTCAATTCATTTCAATACAAATGTCTCCATTACTAATCGGAATATTATTATCTTTTATAATACTCAGCACATCAATTCTTGATGTGGCAACTGATGGCCTTGCTATTGATATACTTGATAAAAATGAGAGAGGTATAAGTAATGGCCTTATGTGGGGCGCAAGAACCTTTGGTGTGAGCATTTCTGCTCTAGTAAGTTCTATTTTAATAAGAAATTATGGATTAAACCAAACTTTCATATTCTTTGGTATTGCACTATTAGGAAGTTCATTTTTTATAATCTTCCAGAAAGAAAATATTAAAGATAAAATTCTTTCTTTTTCAAGACCAAATAAAAAGAAACAGATAATAAATTTAAAAAAAATACTAAAAGATTTATATCAAACCTCAATTACACCAGTAATTTTAATGTTAATATTATTCTGCCTAGTGTCTAATATTTCTTTTGGAATGCACTATGTAAGCATATCTAATCTATATACAAATCTCGCTGGTTGGGATCATGAACTCTTAACAAAAATTCGTTCCATTGGGCTCTATATAGGAATTTTCACAGCTATAGCGGGAGGTTATTTATCAGATAAATTTAATCCCTATAAAATTATTACGATGTCTCAGCTTTTCATTGCTCTAACGATGATCTCAGTATTTATTTTAAACAACCATATTTCTAATCTATACATAGGTTCATCAATTTTAATTTTATTATCCATAATGGGTTCATTTGTGATGTCTGCCAGTTTATCACTCTGTATGGGTCTTTCATTTAAAGTTATAGCCGCAACACAATTTGCATTTTTAATGAGTATTAGGCACTTCTCTCGTATAATTGGAGAGTGGCTAGCGGGTCTTTTAGACTATTTAAACATATCAGTTAATGACATATATTTAGTTATGTTTTTATTGTCATTTTTACCCATTCTAGTAATACAAAGAATGATGGTTTTAAATAAAGCAAGATAAACTATATTTTACCTATAATATGCTTGACACCTACTCACTCAACGTTATATTTGCGCCCCTAGGGGAAATTTTAATTCCCCATCATATTAATGGATATTTATAATGTACGCAGTAATTCGTAGTGGCGGAAAGCAATATAAAGTTTCAAAAGATGACGTTATTTCAGTTGAAAAACTAATCGGTGAAGCGGGTGATAAAGTTAACCTAAATGAAGTACTTATGATTGGTGGTAAAGGTGACCCAATTGTTGGTGATCCAGTTATCAAAGGTGCTGTTGTTAATGCTGAAGTAGTTGAACAAACTCGAGCTGAGAAAATTATCGTCTTTAAGAAAAAAAGAAGACATAACTACAGAAGAAAAAATGGTCATCAACAACACTTAACAATGTTAAAAATTGTAGATATTAAAGAAAAAGAAACTAAAAAAGCAGCGGCAGTAAAAACTGATGCAGCTCCTGAAAAGGAAAAAGCCCCTAAAAAGGAAAAAGCTCCTGTAAAGAAAGCAGCTACAGCAGAGAAAACTACAGCAAAGAAAACAGTAAAGACTGATACTAAAACTAGATCAGTTAAGAAAAAGAAGACTGAGGAGTAATAAATGGCGCATAAAAAAGCAGGTGGTTCATCTAGGAATGGAAGAGATTCAGCCGGAAGAAGGTTGGGCGTTAAAAAATTTGGTGGTGAAAGTGTTATTCCTGGAAATATAATTGTTCGTCAACGAGGAACTAAGTGGCAACCCGGGAAAAATGTAGGACTTGGAAGAGATCATACAATTTTTGCTCTAATCGAGGGTACAGTTAGTTTTAAAAAACTAAGAACAGGTGGTCCAGTTATTTCTGTTGACCCTATTGCTGAAAAAACTAATTAAACTTTAATTTAACCAGTTCATAGTTCTATTTATTTTTTATAAATTTATTAATTATGAGATAGGTTATGAAATTTCTTGACCAAGCAAAACTTTTTATCAGCTCCGGAAAGGGAGGGAACGGTTGCGTAAGCTTCCGACGTGAAAAGTATATTGAATTTGGCGGTCCAAATGGTGGTGACGGCGGTAGAGGAGGAGACGCGATTATACGATGCGTTGACGGCTTGAATACATTAATTGATTTTAGATTTAAACAACACTTTAGTGCAAAAAATGGTGAAGATGGAAAAGGAAGTGAAAAAACAGGAGGAAATGGCCAGGACATAATAATAAATGTGCCAAAAGGGACAATAGTATTAGAAGAGGATAATAAGACTGTTATTGCAGACTTAAGAGAGGTTAATCAAGAAATCTTAATTCTTGAAGGTGGAAATGGTGGTTTTGGGAATAGTCATTTTAAGGGGCCAAATAATCAAGCCCCTAGAAAGGCAAATGCAGGCCTAATTGGTGAAGAAAAATGGATTTGGTTAAGATTAAAACTAATTGCGGATGCCGGCTTAATTGGATTACCAAATGCCGGTAAATCAACTTTAATTTCATCAATAAGTGCAGCAAAACCAAAAGTCGCAGACTATCCTTTTACTACACTAAACCCAGTTCTTGGTATTACCAATCATAAGTCCAAAGAAATAACAATTGCAGATATACCTGGTCTAATTGAAGGGGCTCATGATGGTAAAGGGCTTGGTGACAGATTCCTAGGGCATGTTGAGAGATGTAGCATTTTAGTACATTTGATAGACTCTTTCTCAGAGGATCCATATGAGGATTGGAAGACAGTAAGACATGAAGTTGAATCATATTCTGATGAATTAGCTCAGAAAAAAGAAGTAATCGCCCTCTCTAAGGTAGATGGTTTAAATGAAAAAGATATAAAGGAAAAAGTTGATTTACTAGAAGGCAAGACAGGTAAAAACGTGTTCCCAATATCCTCAGTAACAAATAAAGGTCTAGAAGAAATTCTAAATACAGTATTAAATGTTATTGAAGAAAAGAAAATTAAAGAAGATACAAAGAAATGGTCACCATAAATAATATATCTGAAGCATCAAGAATTGTAATCAAAGTTGGCTCTTCCCTTGTTACAAGTAAAGATGGCAATATAAATGAAAGATTTTTAGATTCTAT
>JABHUT010000117.1 GCA_018658685.1 Alphaproteobacteria bacterium | reverse complement strand
TGAAAATCTCGCCTCTGATAGTAATTTACTTCATACAATAGCAATTGGTATAGGTGTGAATCTTAAAAGTTCACCCAAACACTCTACTTTTCCTTCAGGTAATCTTTTACAAGAATTTAATAAAAAAATAGAAAGAGACGATTTCCTTATGTCTATGAATAAAAATATCTTAAAATTTCTTTCGCTTTGGGATAATGGGAATAATTATCAAGATATTCTTAATAATTGGAAATCCAAGGCATATCTCTTAAATAGCAAGATTACCGTAAGTTTACCAAATGGCGATAAAAAAGAGGGTATTTTTTCTACAATTGATGAAGAGGGAGGCCTAATATTGCTTAGCAATAATGGTCAGGAAGATATATTTTATGCAGCTGAAATTTTTGAAGGATTATAAATGAAAGATACATATTTTCTTCCGTTAGGCGGTACTGGTGAAATAGGAATGAATTTAAATCTCTATGGATATGGGGAGAGTGATAACGCTGATTGGATAATGGTTGACTGCGGAGTTACTTTTTCTCAATCAGGGCTTCCTGGCATTGATCTACAAATGCCAGATCCAACTTTTATTGCTTCACAAAAAGAAAATCTAAAGGGGGTTATTCTTACTCATGCCCATGAAGATCATATAGGAGCAATGCCTTTTATTTGGCCTTATTTTGACTGCCCTATATATACAACTCAGTTTACTGCTACTTTATTAATTGAAAAATTTAATGAACATAATATCGATTATGAAAATAAATTAAAAATTCTTAGTGAAGGAGATATAATCAAAATCTCTTCTTTTGAGATAATGGCTATTGGATTAACACATTCAATTCCTGAAATGAATGCCCTTTTAATTAAAACTCCTTCAGCTAATATTTTTCATACAGGTGACTGGAAAATCGATAATGATCCTTTAGTTGGTGATGGATTTAATAGCAAAGATCTTTTAAATTTTAATGATTTAAAAATTGATACTATGGTTTGCGATTCAACAAATGCAATAGTACCAGGCAGATCAGGTTCAGAGCTAGAAGTTAAAGAATCTCTTGATAAAATTATCGGAGAAATTGATGGTAGAATATTTATAAGTACATTTGCCTCAAATGTTGCGAGACTTTACTCAATTGCTGAAAGTGCTGCAAAACATGACAGACATGTTGTTTTATCAGGCCGTGGGATGCATAGAATCGTAAATGCAGCAAAATCAGTCGGAATTTTAAAGGGTCTACCAGAATTTGTAGATGAAGAAGATGCTGGATATCTTCCAGCAGAAAAAACTCTTATTCTTTGTACTGGAAGCCAAGGAGAGTACAGGGCAGCTTTATCAAAAATTGCCCGCGATCAACATCAACACATAGTTGCAGAGAAAGGCGATACAGTTATTTTTTCATCAAAAATCATTCCAGGAAATGAATCTGGAATTTTAAATCTTCAAAATTTATTTGCTAAAAAAGGAGTTAACATTATTACCGGTAAGGATGAATTTATTCATGTTTCTGGGCATCCTTGTCAGGATGAATTATTAGAAATGTTTAGTTTAATTAAACCAACTTCAATAATTCCAGTACATGGAGAGTTTCGCCATTTGACTGCTAATGCCAGTCTTGCTGAGGCTAATGGTATAAAAAAATCATTAGTTATTGAAAATGGTACTATGGTTAAGGTTTCTAAAAACGATATAGTTATTGAAACTGAGGTTGAAAATGGAAGACTTTATAAGGATGGAAAAATTATAGTTTATGATTATGAATCACCATCTAATGAAAGATCTAAGTTATCTCAGACTGGTCTAATCATAGTAAGTTTGGTTCTTGTTAATAATAAAATAAAAGGTAAACCAGTAATAAAAACATTTGGTATACCTGAGTTTGATAAGGATGGAATTAGATTTGATGATTGGGTTATGCAAGCTTTAAACAATGTTCTAGGTTCTAAAAATAAAGGGGGAAATCTAGAAAGTAAGATTAGAAATTCTATAGTTAGGCAAATTAAAAGTATATGGGGCAAAAAGCCGAAAGTAGAGATTATTTTTAATTAAATTTATTTTATTATTGAGGAGTAAATATGTTAGGACCTTTAAATCATGTCGGTATAGCAGTGCCTTCTATTGATGCTGCAGCTGAAGTGTATAAAAATTTATATGGTGTTGTTGATATAACTGATCCCGGCGAGTTGCCGGCTCAAGGCGTGCGCTTCTGTTTTGTTAATCTTCCAAATAGTCAAATTGAATTAATTGAACCATTGGGCGAAAACTCTCCAATTGATAATTTTTTAATCAAAAACCCTAAAGGCGGCCAACATCATGTTTGTTTTGAGGTTAATGATGTTCATTTAGCAAAAAAAGAAATGGAAGAAAAGGGAGCAAAAGTTTTAAATGAACCAAGAATAGGGGCTCATGGTACATTAGTTATTTTTGTTCACCCAAAAGACTCAAGCGGAGTCTTAATTGAGCTTATGGAGCCAACTAGATAACAGTAAGCTCTTCCTAATCTTGTCCTATTAGTTATAGTTGTTTGTGGGTGTTAAAGAGTTTATGGTGAAAATTGTAAATTAAAAAAATATTTTGGAATTGATTAATGCTTTGGTCTAACTACTTCATACCTACTCAGAAAGAGAACCCTGCAGACGCTAAAATCCCTTCTCATAAATTAATGGTTAGATCTGGAATGATTAAGCAAGAGAGTGCAGGGATTTACTCATGGCTTCCATTAGGTATTAAGGTTCTTAAGAATATAGAAAATATTATTCGGCAAGAACAGGAGAGAGCTGGGGCAATTGAAATTTTAATGCCCACCCTTCAATCATCTGATCTATGGAGTGAGTCTGGAAGATATGATGGTTATGGCGAGGAAATGCTTAGAGTCGTTGATAGGCATGACAGAATATTAATTTACGGACCTACCAATGAAGAGCAGGTTACTGAAATTTTTAGAAAATATGTTAAGTCATATAAAAATTTACCTTTAAACCTCTATCATATTCAATGGAAGTTTAGAGATGAGATTCGGCCTAGATTTGGTGTAATGCGGGGAAGAGAGTTTCTGATGAAGGATTCATATTCTTTTGATCTAAACGAAGACACTGCAAAAATATCATATTATAAAATGTTTGTAGCTTATCTTAAAACTTTTCAAAGAATGGAATTAAAAGCAATTCCCGTTTCAGCAGAAAGCGGACCTATAGGTGGAAACTTAAGCCATGAGTTTTCTGTAATTGCACCAACCGGTGAGTCAGAAATTTTTTGTGATAAAAGTATATTAGATCTAGATATTAATAAGAAAAATCTTACAACTGATAAAGAAATTTCAGAAGCTGTTGAGAATTATTTAAGTTTTTATTCAGCAACAGACGAAAAGCATGATGTAAATAATTTTAACAAAACTGTTAAAAAAAAGGATCAAATATCCGGAAGGGGAATTGAGATTGGGCATATTTTTTCATTTGGGGATAAATATTCCAAGCCAATGAATGCATCCATTGTTAATGCTGATGGAAAAATTTCTGATGTTTATATGGGCTCTTATGGCATCGGTGTTTCAAGGTTAGTGGCTACTATTATAGAGTGTTTTAATGATGATGATGGTATTATTTGGCCAATATCAGTTGCACCCTTCAAAGTTAATATTATTAATTTAAAAAATAACGATGATGATTGTTATAGCAAATGTATAGAGATTCATAATTTATTAGAAAAATTAGGTATTGAAACCATCTTTGATGACAGAGATGAAAGTGCAGGTAAGAAGTTTTCTGATGGAGATTTAATAGGTGTACCTTTTCAATTAATAATTGGCCCAAGAGAGTTAAAAAATGGCAATGTTGAATTAAAGATTAGAAAAACTAATAAAAAAGAAATTATCTCATTTGAAAGAGCCATTGATAAAATTAAAAGTATAATATTTGAGGAATAGTTTTGAAGAGTTTTTTTCTAGAGTGGTGGATTTCAAAACGTTATTTAAAACCCAAGGGAAAAGAACGGTTTTTTTCAATTATAACATTACTTTCCTTTTTTGGTATCTCTTCAGGAGTTACGATTTTAATAATAGTTATGTCTGTTATGAATGGGCTTAGGTCTGAGCTATTTGATAAAATTATTGGCTTAAATGGGCATACATTAATTTATTCAACTTCAGACCAGGGTATTAAGAATTCAGATGAAATTTATGATAAACTAAAAGAAATTCCTGAGGTGGAAAGTGTCATTCCGATACTTGAGGCACAGGTTTTGGTTATGGGTGAAGATCAGTCATCTGGAGCTCTCTTAAGAGGTGTATCTCCTAAAACTTTAAATTCATTAAAAATAATAACATCAAATGTTTTATATGGTGATGTTAAAAATATCAAACAGGGCGAAGCTGTCATTGGATCAAGGTTAGCCTCTTCATTAGGTCTATATAGAGGTGATAATATAACTCTTTTATCTCCAAGGGGTATTAACTCTCCGTTTGGAACAATACCAAGATCTTTATCATTTGATGTTAAAGGAATCTTCGAAATTGGAATGACTGATTATGACGGTAGTGTTGTATTTTTAAATATAGAAGACGCTAGACAGATTTTAAACTTAGAAAAGGTTTACGGTGTTATAGAGGTTATGCTGACTGATGCAGAGACATCTCTTTTAGTAAAAGATAAAATTGATTTAAAGCTAGTTGATTATGATGTTTATTCAAGAGATTGGAGAGAAACAAATTCAAGTTTAGCAGAGGCAATGATGGTAGAAAAAAATGTTATGCTACTTGTTTTATCTCTTATTTTAATAATTGCCGGCATTAATATTGCATCTGGTTTGGTAATGCTTATTAAGGACAAAGGAAGGGAAGTATCTATATTAAGGGCTATGGGAATGAGCAAATTCAGTGCATCAAGAATTTTTATTATATCAGGTCTTAAAATAGGTTTTTTTGCAACTTTTTGGGGAGTTCTTATTGGTGTTTTAATTAGTCCATACATTGAAGAAATAAGGCTTATTTTTTCTTATATCTTTCAGGTAACTTTTTTTAATCCAGAATTTTATTTTTTATCTGAACTACCTTCAGAATTAAAATTTTCTGATGTGTTAATGGTCGGAACTATATCTATGGCAATGTCTTTTTTATCAACAATATATCCATCATACAGGGCAATTGCCCGAGATCCTGTTGAGGCTCTGAGAAATGAGTAACATTTTAGAGCTAAAAAAAATTACAAGAAACTATCAATTGAATAATAAAACTTTGCATATTTTTAAAGATATCAATCTTTCAATAAAAACAAAAGAGAGC
>JABHUT010000116.1 GCA_018658685.1 Alphaproteobacteria bacterium | reverse complement strand
GTATTTTATAAATCAAAGTATAATCTCAGCTTCCATTAGAGTTGTTTTTTTGTCCCAATTTTTTGCAGCTTCTTCTATCATGGCAAAAAAACTCAATCCCCCCTCAGATAGTTGAGCAAGTTCAAAGATCGGTCTTTCTCTCTCAGGTGTATCTAAATAGGCAAACTGACCATTATCTTGAGTTTTACCACCCTGAAGATTTATATAGCCCTGAGATTCTAAAATACGAATGTCATTTTCAATATCTTGAGTTAGGCAACATAAGTGATGAAGTCCTCCTTTTTCATTATTTACATATTCATTATACAAAGATGGCGTATTACAATGTTGTTTGATTAATTCAATTTGCATGCTTCCTGAATAAGATAGGGCGCCGGAAAAATCTAAGTCTGCTGGCTTTCCTTTGTAATATTGATCTATGAGCTCAATACCTTCTAATTTAATGAAAGGTCCAACATTCATTTTTTGTGTCCAAAAATCAATTGCAACATCCATGTCTTCAACAATAAAACCCATTTGCATTATTGATCCAAATTTTTTTTCCATCAAACCCTCTCCATAAATCTATTCAAGACTTCTATTGCTAAATGGTCAAGGCGCAATATTACGTATCAAAAAAAACATACTATTTACATTTCTTGTTCAATTTTTTAAATTTATTCTTATTAATAATGCTAGACATCTAATAAAATTATTAGATATATTGTCTTAAATTTTATTTGGAGAAATTAATGCCTTTAATACGTTATGCTGAACCAGGATCACTTGGAGATAAAGCACCAGAACCTAATTTAGATTATTCTAGAATTCCAAAAGAAAGATATACAAGTAAAGAGTTTATGAAGCTTGAGTGGGACCATATTTGGACAAAAATTTGGCTCCGTGGAGGTTTATCTCAAGATATAAAAGAACCCAATAGCTATACAACAAGCGAAATTGGAAATTGGTCAATTTTAATGGTTAGGGGCGAGGATGGAAAGGTTAGGGCATTTCATAATGTATGTAAGCATAGAGGAAATCAATTAGCCCAAGAAAAAAATGGCATTTTAACGGATGGCACATTTAAGTGTGGATACCATCGTTGGCAGTATGATGCTAAAGGACAAAGAGTTGATAGTCCTGATCCAGAAACTTTTCCTCAGGGACTATGTGATCCATCTTTGCATTTAGATGAACTTCCTTGCGAAGAGTGGAATGGATGGATTATGTATTCTCTTAATCCGGATGTCCGACCCCTGAAAGAATGGTTAGGGCCACTCGATCAGCATTTGTCAGCTTATAATTTTGATGAAATGCAATTGGTAATGGATATGACAGTTGAATGGAATTGTAATTGGAAAGCTTCTGTAGATGCTTTTAATGAGACTTATCATGTATGGGGAACTCATCCCCAAATAATGGACTATTTAGAAGATAAAGATGTTCAGATAGATTTATATGATATCCATAATCGTTACCTTGTTCCTTTTGGTGTTCCTAGTGAGAGACCTCATATTGACCAAGAAAAAATTGGACCAAGTTTAGCTATCTATATGGAACAACATGGAGTTGATCCTAAAACTTATAAAGGAAATGCTCAAACAGTTAGAAGGGATATTCAGCTTGCTCAAAGAGAAAGAGCCAAAGAAATGGATCTTGATTTTTCAAAATTAAACGATGATCAATTATCTGATGACTATCACTATCTTGTATTTCCCAATGTAACTTTAAATACTCATGCGACTAATTATATGATGTTTACTCAACGACCTCACCCAGAGGATCCTAATAAATGTTTTTATGATCTTCAAATGTTTAGCTTAGCTAAAGATAAAAATAATAAACGTACCGAAACGGCTGCTACTATGGCTGCAAAAGCAGCAAGAGATGCGGAAGCTAATGGTGAATATACAAGACCAGAGCATCGCTATGTTAAAGATGGAGAAGAACATTCTCTTGGAGAAGTTCTTGACCAGGATGCTCATAACTTACCATTCGTTCAAAAAGGAATGAATAACCCATCCTACAAAGGGTTATGGTGCGGAAAGCAAGAAAGAAGAATTGTTCATTTTCATCAAGTCATTGATCGCCTTATTATGGAAGATGGTGGCGAGGTTCCTAATTACGGCTAGCTTAATTAATTATTGAAAGTTTTATTATGACTCAAGAAGAAAATCTTTTTGTGTCCATATGTTCATCTGAAGATATAGGGCCTGGAGAAGAAAAAGTTTTTAGATCTAATGGAAGGTCTGTTTTAATTATTCGATCTGCAGAAGCTGATCTTTTTGCTGTTGAGGATAATTGTCCTCATGCAAATACAAATATTTCTGGAGGTAGGTTTCGCGGAGGATTTTATGCTTGCCCTCATCACGGAGCACGTTTTGAGTTATCTACAGGAAAATCTATGACAAACCTATCAAATAAACCATTAGTGTGCTTTGATATTAAAGAGGAAGATGGTGAAATAAAAATTATTATACCAGAAAAGAAAAAGGTGACTATAACCCCTGGGGGAATGCCCCCTGGTTTTGGACCACCAATGTAGTTTTATTAATAAAGGAGGAAGATTATGGATTTAGGTTTAAAAGGAAAAAAAGCAATTATTACAGGTGGTAGTAAGGGCATTGGATTAGCAACAGCCCATGCTTTAGCTGATGAGGGTGTTGACGTGGCTATTTGCTCGCGTAAGGTTGAAGATGTAGATGCTGCTCTTGAAGCTCTTAGTTCAAAAGGTGTTAATGCAATTGGTGGCGCTGCTGATGTTGCAGATGGTGACTCTTTTAAAGCTTGGATGGCTTCAACAATTGATCAATTAGGTGGGCTAGATATTTTAGTACCACAAGTTAGTGCTGGAGGCGGAGACCCAAGTGAAAAAGGTTGGGCTGCAAATTTTCAAACTGATATTATGGGAACAGTTAGAGCTGTTGAAAGTTCTATAGAGGCCCTCAGGGCATCAAATGGATCGATTGTTATGATTTCAACTACTACTGCAATAGAAGAGGGCCCAGGAAGTGGACCTTATGGAGCTGTAAAAGCTGGACTATTAAACTATTCAAATCACCTTGCTCAAACTGAAGGTGCAAATGGTGTTCGTTCTAATGTGATATGCCCAGGTCCAATTTATATTGATGGTGGTCCATGGAATTATATCAAAGACAATATGGCAGACTTTTATAATGCCACACTTAAAAATATACCTCTTGGAAAATTTGGTGCAGGCGAAGATATTGCTAAGTCAGTTGTTTTTCTTGCAAGCCCTGCAAGCGGTCATACAACAGGAACAAATGTAGTGATTGACGGTGGATTTACAAAAGGCGTTCAATTCTAATTTAAGTTGGGGGGTGTAGATCATGACTGATGATATAAAGAAGAAAATCGATGTAGTCTTTATTGCTGGAGGTAAATTCCATGATATTGATTTTGCTAGATTAGAGATACTTAAGTTATTAGCAGAAGATGATAGAATGAAGGTTAGAGTTTTTGAAGATTATTCAAATCTCCATGCTATAGAAAAAGCTGATTTTTTAATTACTTATACTTGCGATGTTCGTCCTACATTAGAGCAGCAAAGAGTTCTTAAAGATTATGTCTCTTCAGGTAATAGATGGTTAGCATTGCACGGTACTAATTCAATTCTTCAATTTATGTCTGATGGTAAAGTTGATAGTCCCAGAATTGCTCCAGTTATGATGGAAACTCTGGGTTCACAATTTATAGCTCACCCCCCAATTGAACCTTATAAAGTTAATGTAGTTCAACCTGATCACCCTCTTGTTGAGGGTGTTGAGGAATTTGAAACTACTGACGAATTGTATCTAATGGAGCTTCATGGAAAACTCAATGTACTTCTTGAAGCTGAATATGATGGAAAGGCTGAAGGTTTTGTAGAAGAAGATTGGCCACAAGAAAATTGGCCTGTTTTATACCTCCATACTGTAGATAAAGGAGAAGTTCTTTACCTAACATTAGGACATTGCCGCGGCCACTATGATATGCACGACTTACCTGAGCCTCTTGAATATTATCCTGCGGTTGAGAGATGTGCTTGGGATCTTCCTGTTTTTTATACTCTTCTAAGAAGGGGTATTAATTGGGCAAAAGAAGAAGTCTTAAAGAATAAATAATTTATGCCAAATAAAATTGCTTTGATAACTGGAGTTGGACCTGGAACAGGTTCTTCTCTAGCAAGATGCTTTCACGCCGAAGGTTATAAAATTGCAATGATTGCAAGGAATCAAGAAAGGCTCAATAATCTTGAAAAAGAATTACCTGGATCAAAAGGCTTTATTTGCGATGTCAGAGATTCTAATTCAATTAATAGCACTGTAGAAAATGTTATTAAAGAATTTGGTCAACCCGATACTTTTATTCATAATGCTGTAAGAGGTGTAAGAGGAAGTTTTCTCGACTTTACTCCTGAAGACCTTCAGTCAAACTTTGATACAAATGTAATATCATTACTAAGATTCTCTCAGTTGCTATGTCCTGATATGATAACCCAAGGTAAAGGTTCTCTTATTGTAACCGGAAATACATCCGCCCATAGAGGAAAAGCAGAATTTGGTGGAACAGCATCAACAAAAGCTGCGCAAAAGATTTTAAGCGAATCGATGGCTAGGTTTTTAGGTCCTAAGGGTATTCATGTTGCTTATATAACTATTGACGCAGTTATCGATGTTCCCTGGACAAGAGAAATGTGGCCTGAAAAACCAGATGATTATTTTATTAGTCCTGATGATATTGCAATTGAAGCTCTTCATTTGGTTAATCAAAATAAGTCTGCTTGGACATTTGATCACTGGGTACGGCCACATGCAGAAAATTGGTAGTGCTGTAAAATTAATACACTTATGTAAAGTTATTATATTTTCTATTTGTCTAAAGTATTAAAATAAACTATTTATTGGGTCTATTTTTAGCTAAGTTGCTATTTTAGTTACTTTAATTATATCTGGGGAGATATCAAATATGAAGAAATCTTATTTATTAAGTGCTACTATTTGCTTTTCTTTTTTTGTAGGAATTTTATCATCTGATAAAGTTTTGGCGCAAAGAGAAATTAGTACTGGCATCGAAGAAATTGTTGTAACAGCTCAAAAGAGAGAAGAAAATTTACAAGACGTTCCTGCATCAGTAAGTGCAATGGACGCTGCTGCTTTAGAAAAAGCTTTTGCTCGTGATCTTATGGATGTTGCTGGTGTTTCACCAAATTTAATTATCGATCCAGTTTTAGGTAATGGTACTGCTGCCATTTCTATTCGTGGTATGCAAATGTCGGATGTTGAAAAAAGTTTTGATCCAGCTGTTGCTGTATATCAAGATGGTATTTATCTCGCGACCTCTACCGGAGCCCTCTTGAATGTATGGGATGCTGATAGAGTTGAGGTACTTAGAGGTCCTCAAGGAACTATGTTTGGTAGAAATACAATTGGTGGTCTTGTTCATGTTATTCGTTCAAAACCTACAGGTGAATTAGGTGGTAAAATTAACTTCAATATTTCTGAAGATGATCAGGAAGATATAAAGGCACTCATTAATTTACCTGCTATGTTAAATGGAACGCTAGCGACTAAAATATCAGCTATGAGTATTAGTGGTGGTGGTTATTTTAATAATCCAACACGTGGTACTTCCGAAGGAGATGCTGATGTTGAAGCTTATAGTCTTTCTGCGCTCTGGAATCCTACTGAAAATCTTCAAGTTCATTTAATATATGATGATATCAATGACCAAAGTAATGTTAGACCTACTACATGTTTTAATGGTGTTGCAGATCTATTCCCTGCAGTTGGCCAACCGCGCTCAGAGTGTAATCAAGCAATTAGCTCATTCCATTATAATACTTTTCATAGTACTGAAATGACTGCTAGTGTTGAAGTTGAAGCTATTACTTTAAATGTTGAGTATGATATCAATGAAAACAATAAACTTGTTATTGTTTATGGTAGCCGTGAAATGGAAGAGACTTCCCTTCAAGAGTTCGATAATAGTGCTCTTGATTTATTTAGAGTCTCTCGTCCTCAAACTGAAGAGCAAGAAAGTTTAGAGCTTCGTTTAGAAACTAATTATTCTTGGGGTAAAACAACTGTTGGCGCCTTCCTTTGGGAAAGCGAATATGATGCTTGGCAGACTACATGGTTTTTTGGCGGACTAAATGATTCACCTAGAACGCTCCATTCAACGGAAAATACAGCATTTTTTGCTCAGGTTGACTATGACCTAAGTGATAAAATGACACTTACATTTGGTGGCCGTTGGATTGATGAAGAAAAATCTATGTGTCAGGTCTTTACAGGTCGTGATGCAACTGGAACAGAAATATTTTATGCTAATTGGCCTGGAGAAGAAGCTGGTGTAACTAAAACAGCTCCTGATGCAAGATATGCAATAAAAAGTTGGGGAGCATGTGATAGTTCAATTTCAGCATCTGCTATAAATGAATACACTGATCCTGCAACTGGTCAAACTAAGACTTTTGCTGGTACTGAAAGTTGGGATGATTTTACTCCAAAAGTTGGAATAACTTATAATACTGATAATGGTATGGTATATGCTTCTTACTCAGAAGGATTTAGATCTGGTGGGTTTAATGGTAGAGCTACAGGCGCAAATAATGCCGGTCCTTACGATCCAGAATCAGTTGAAAGTATTGAAGTAGGATTTAAATCAATTTGGGCTGATAATACTTTACAAATTAATGGTGCTATTTTCTCTGTTGATTATACTGATAAACAAGAAGATGTTATTCTTCCCGGTACCGATGGAGCTGTAACATTAACAGTTGTTCAAAATGCTGCTGCAGTTAGCATTGATGGTTTCGAATTAGAAACATTATGGGTACCTACCCCTGGATTAACATTAACAGCTAATTTAGGTATTTTAGATGCATCATATGATAGCTATACTGTTCTTGATGGAGTTGGAAATAATTTAGACAATAGTGGTCTTGACCTTCGTCGTGCTCCTGAAATGACGTTAAGTTTAGGTGCTCTATATGAACACGCTCTTACTAATGGTGATTATCTTGTGACTTCTTTTAATTATCGCTGGAAAGATGACTACTGTATTGCTGCAAATAATAAATATAATACGGCAAATTATAGTGGAAATAATCCTGCATGTAATAATGCCTTTGGAATTTTAGATGCTTCATTAAGCTATGAATCTGAAAATTGGAGACTGTCATTATATGGTAAAAACCTAACAGACGAAATATACAACCTTTACTTCCTTGATGTTGCAGCATTCTATGCAGCAGCAGGCCCAAGTGATCCAACACCAATATATAATGCTGGATATTGGTCACAAGGAACTGTAAATAGACCGAAAAATTTTGGTGTCGAGCTAGAATTTAGATTCTAAGTAGCGATATTATAAATTATACTGAAGGCGCTCTAGATTAGGGCGCCTTTTTTATGTTGTAAAAAAATTACACTTATTAAAAAGAAATTATTAAAACTTGTATAATCATAACAATTAAATTAGTACTGCCTCAAATAAAGTCCTTTGATGATTCTAGGGTCTTTATTTATATATATTATTTTTTATATACTTTTTAAAAATGTTCATAAACTGGGGAGTTTAATATGAATAAACCAATTTCATTATTTGTTTTTGCTTTTTTTGCTTTAATAGCAACTAATCAGCAATCATTTGCTCAAGATACTGTAAATTCTGCAGCACCTTTGGGTGTAGAAGAAATCCTTGTTACTGCTCGTAAAAGATCAGAATCAATTCAAGATGTTCCTGTGGCTGTTACAGCTTTAAGTGTTGAGCAGGTTGAAAGGGGAAATATTCAAAGAGTACAAGATCTAGAAAAACTTGCACCAAATGTAGAAATGTACGATATGGCGTTCGGTGGAGGCGGAATGAGTGCCTCAATTCGTGGTCTTTCATTTGATGATTTAGAAAAAACGTTTGAACCAACAGTTGGTACTGTTATTGATGGTGTTTTTGCGGCATCAAATTCAGGTACTGATTTAGATTTATTTGATTTAGAATCAGTTGAAATTCTTCGTGGCCCTCAAGGTACATTGTTTGGAAGAAACACTATCGGTGGTGTTATTTCAATTAACAGAACTAAACCAACAAGAGAGTTTGGTGTTAAATTCAAAACTGATCTAGAAGAAGATAACACAAGTGATGTTAAACTAATCCTCAATGCTCCTATTGGAGATAACGGTGGTTTAAAAGTTTCATTAAGAAGACTTCAAAGTGATAATTTTGCTTTTAATGTTACTCGAAATGAAAGAGAAAAAATGAGAGATTTAACAGCGGCATCAATTGTTTATGATTTTGACCCTGCTGAAAATATTAATGTTAATTTTACGTTTGATAATTATAATGACAACTCTCAACACAACCTTCTAAACATAACAGAAGCTTACACAAATAAACTTGGAGCTCAACAAGGTCTTTTTGCTCTTTTAGGTCAAGGAAATGCAACATCTGGAGCACTATCAAAAGAAAATGATTACATGACTGTTTATTCAGCTGAAGGTTTTTACAGTGGCATCCAAGGTAATAATATGTCTTTGAGGGTAAATTGGGAACTTGATAATCATACAGTAAAATTAATTTCTGGTAATAATGATTTTGCAGAGCTGATGGATGTTTGTTCATGGGGCTCAGCTGGTGCAGTTGTTACTCCAAATTGTGTTTTCCCTGTTGTAAGGGATCAGACTTATGAGCAAACTTCTCATGAAGTTCAACTTGTTTCTAATTTAGATGGTCCTCTTAATTATGTTTTAGGTTTCTACATGATTGAAACTGAAGCAAATATGGATTCAGGTCCTGTTCAAAACTTTAGATCAGTTCAAGATGCTGAAGCAATGGCAATATTTGGTGATATGTCTTATGATTTATCTGACCTTTGGACTTTATCTCTTGGCTTAAGATACACTGAAGAAGAAAAGGTTTTTAATATTAAAACTTATGCTTCATTTGATAATAAGGTGGCAAGAACTCCTACAGCTCTTGACCTTGATGGTGATTTTGAAGATGAAAATATCCAACACAAAATCGTAATTCAAAGAAATACAGATTTTGGTATGGTTTATTTATCTCATTCAACAGGTTATCGTTCTGGTGGTTTTAACGCTAGAGGAACAACACCTGAGTCAGTTGGACCATTTGGATCAGAGGAAGTAGAGACTATCGAGCTAGGAATTAGAAGTGAGCTTCTTGATAACCGTTTAATTTTAAATCTTACAGCCTTTACAAATGATTATACTGATAAACAGGAAACTATTGTTACAGCCGGTGACGGATCAATTATTGTTGATGGGGTTCCTCAAAATTGCGGAACTACATGTACATTTGTTCGTAACGCAGGTGAAGTGGCAATCGATGGTTTAGAAATAGAAGCAACTTATAAAGCTACTGAAAGACTTACTTTAAGAGCGGGTCTTGGCTTTCTTGATGCATCTTATGATCAATTTATCAATAATGGCGTTGATGTATCTGAATTTGCATTTGTAAAAATGGCTCCAGATTCAACAACTAGTGTTAGTTGGGAATATATAGCTCCAGTAGATAATGGTGAGCTTATATTTGCTGGTACGTTTTCTGCTAAAGATGATTACTATGGTACATATGATCCAGAAGTTTATATTTTTGGTCCAGGTGCTGATATAATTGCAGATGGTGAAGAAAAGTTAGACCTATCACTTACATATAATACAGTAACAGCTGGTGGTACTAATTTAACATTCACTGTTTTTGGTAACGATATTTTAGAAGATGGTGCTTATATTGTACGTCCGTTTGATGCTGGTGCTTTTGCTTTTGCAACACCGCAAAAACGTCAACATTTTGGTATATCTCTAACTGCTGAATTTTAATCCTTAAGGATTGAGATTTAAATTAAAGGGCGCTTTATGCGCCCTTTTTTATTGGATAAAATTTAAAATACTTCTTATTTGCCTGATATAATTCCAGTAGAAGTTTTAAGTAAAAATTCTAAATACTCTTTCTCCGTTAAGATATCGATATTGCCACTATCAATCTCTCTTTTACGCGCAGCTAAAGAGGATATATAAAATCTACCATTAGACATTATCCTTTCTTTAAAGATAAAATCATTTGGATAATTATTTATTTGGGCTATCCTTTTTTCTACTATACTTGACGGAAAGTTATACTTTAGAAGGTTGTTAACTGTTTGATGGGTGTTATTAAGTAATAAATCATTTATAAAAAATATGTAATACTTCCACTCAGAATCATAAAAAACTCTTTTATATAATGGCAATATATATGCCTTAACAAGATCAAGATTTGTGATGACATGATCCTTTTCGGCTTTTTCAATAAATTCTTTTCTTTCATACATCATGACGTCCATTCTTATATTTAGAATACCGTCTATAACCTCATCTAAATTTTTAAAATGATAATTTATTGCTGAAATATTTTTTTGATTCGATTGCTTAATTATATCTCGATGAGTTGTGTTCTCAATTCCCTTTTTTCCGATTACCATCTCAGCAGCATACATAATATCAAGCTGCGTTGAGCTGTATTTAATATTTTTATTATTAATTACTGATTTTTTGACTTCAATATTCATAATGTAACTCTAGTATAAAAAAAAGTTAATACAAATGTATTAATTTATTTACATACTAATGCAAATGTATTAAATTAATCATAATAAATTTCCTTCCCGGTTTTTTATTACAATAAAATAAGGCCTTATGGTGGGAATATACTTGGAAACAATTATACTCTTTACTATAGGGCTAAATTTTATTAAAAGATGGGAACTTTTTAAGAATCATAATGGGGAAAAAAATATGATTAAAAAAATTATTACTAACTTCAACTATACTGTTATTGCAGTTTCTGTTGCTTTATTTGGCTTTAATTCATTTACGAATGAAGC
>JABHUT010000115.1 GCA_018658685.1 Alphaproteobacteria bacterium | reverse complement strand
GTTTTAGGACAATGGATTGCTATAGCATTTATTCCATTTACAATATCATCATTATTATTAGCTTTTGTGATATTTAGAATTCTTGATATTAGCAAACCTTTTCCTATAAATAAGATAGATAGAATTAAAGGTTATATTGGCGTTATAGGAGATGATATTTTTGCTGGAGTAGTAACCGCTATTATCATAATTTCTTTAAACGCATACGGATTAATTTAATGACACTTAGAGATATAAAGAGATTATCTAAAGAAATTATTCTTAAGGCAAATGAATGTAATATAGTTATATCTACAGCAGAGAGTTGTACTGGCGGATTAATTGGTTCCGCATTAACATCTATTTCAGGGTCATCAGCAGTCTATGATCGGGGTTATATAACTTATTCAAATGAATCAAAATCTGATTTATTAAATATCGACATTAAACTAATAGAAAAATATGGCGCAGTTTCGAAGGAAATAGCAATCTTAATGGCCGAAGGGGCGCTTAAACTTTCTAATGCCAACCTTACAGTTTCAGTTACTGGGGTTGCAGGGCCAGGAGGTGGAACCAAGATTAACCCTGTTGGTCGAGTTCATATGGGGGTTGCAAAAAAAAATAAAAAGACAGAACATTTTTTATATACATTTGGTGACAAAGGAAGACAGCATATTAGAGAGCTTACAACGCTTAGGGCATTGGAAAATATATTTAGAAATTTATAAACTAATATAAAATATCAGCCCTTTCTTCAAAACTAACAACAACTTTAGAGATAATTTTTTTTATATTTTTCTTTAATATTGATTCAAAAATTTTATTATTTAAATCTAGAGCAATATTTATATTTACTAAAACGCCTTCATCGACTTCATTAAATGACCATTTCGTAAGAATAGAGCTAAAAGGTCCTTCAATACCCTCTGATATTATAGTTAATTTTTTTGGATCAAGGGTTACTCTACTTTTAAACTTACCTGACATAACTAAATATTTTAATTCTAGAATTGCTTCAATTACATTACCCTCTCTAGAAATAATTTCCGATGATACGCAACCAGGAATAAATTGAGAATAAAAATCTACGTCACTTACAATTTCATATATATTTTTTGGAGAGTAATTTAAGGTTTTTTTATAACTAATATCTATCAATTTATTATAAGGATTCCTTAATTCTTAATTCTTTTAACTTTAAAAAATCATCTCCTGCATGATGCGATGATCTTGTTAGAGGGCTGGATGATACCATCAAAAATCCTTTAGATTCAGCTATTTCCTTATATTTATTAAAATCATCAGGCGTAACAAAATCCTTAATTGGAGCATGTTTTCTTGTTGGTTGTAAATATTGACCCAGAGTTAAAAAATCAACATTAGCTGAACGCAAATCATCCATAACCTGCATAATCTCGTCTTTTGTTTCACCTAAGCCCAACATCAAACCAGATTTTGTAAATACCTCTGGCATAATATCTTTTGCATCTGATAAAATTTTAAGAGAATTAAAATATCTGGCGCCAGGTCTTATTGATAGGTAAAGTCTTGGAACAGTTTCCAAATTATGATTAAAAACATCGGGCCTTGAATTTAAAACAATCTCAAGGGAGCCATTTTTCCTTAAAAAATCAGGAGTAAGAACCTCAATTGTAGTACTTGGAGTTGCCTGCCTTATCAAATCAATTGTTTTAGAAAAATGAAGAGCCCCCCCGTCACCTAGATCATCCCTATCAACTGATGTGATAACAACATGATCAAGCTCAAGGTTTTTAACTGTTTGAGACACTCTATAAGGCTCAAACTGGTCAAGAGCCTCAGGTTTTCCTGTTTTAACATTACAGAAGGCACAAGCTCTTGTGCATGTATCACCCATTATCATAAAGGTTGCATGTTTTTTTGACCAACACTCGCCTAAGTTGGGGCAATTTGCTTCTTCACAAACAGTCACAACATTACCTTTTTTTATAATTTCTTTTGTAGATTTAAAGGTATCAGAGCTGGGTATACGAGAGCGTATCCATTTAGGTTTCGGCATAACAGCAGAATCTTTATTTTTAACTTTTTCAGGATGTCTAATATCTGGCACTTTTTTTCCAGTAAGTTGATTAAATAAAAATCAATAATAAACTATAAATCTAAAAAAGAAATAATTTACTATTGCTAGCTTGAATTTTTTCTATAAACAATTGTTAGCTCAGAATTTGACTGATAACCAAGATAATCTCTTATTACCTGATCAATGAGATCACTGTCTTTTCCTTTAGAAAATTCTAATATTCTATCCTCTAATTTGCGATTAGTTTGATTCACAAGATTCAATTCGTATTGATTTCTCTTTATCTGATGGTTTACATCTTTTAATACAAGAATTCCATTTTCACTATTTATAAGATGAAATAGTGCAGAAAAATTCAATGAAACCATTATAAAGGAAATAACAACATATAAACCAATTCTTTTGTAATAAGGTTTACTTAAACTATTGTTTTCAAATATTTGTTTAGAACGAATCATGATTCAAAGAATCATAAGTTGTACCAATCGGTCAAGATTATTTTATATATTATTTTAGAATAGTTTTTCCAGCATACTCAGCTTTATCAGATAACAACTCTTCAATTCTCAATAACTGGTTGTACTTTGAGATTCTGTCCGAACGCGATAATGATCCTGTCTTAATTTGACACGACGAAGTAGCGACCGATAAGTCAGCTATAAAACTATCTTCAGTTTCACCAGATCTATGTGAAATTATGAATGAATAATTATTTTCTTTAGCAATATCAATTGCTTTCATTGTTTCTGTAAGAGTTCCTATTTGATTAACTTTAATCAAAATTGAATTAGCCGACTTTAGCTCCACTCCTTTCGATAATCTATCTGGATTTGTTACAAACAAATCATCTCCAACTATTTGAGTTTTATCACCAATATCTGAATTTAACTTACTCCAACCATCCCAATCATCCTCATCTAAAGGATCTTCGATTGAAAAAATAGGATATAAATTTATTAGTTTTTTTAAATATTCAATCATTTCATTAGTTTCAATTGGTTTGTCCATGTTTGATAGATTATAAAAGCCATCTTTATAAAACTCCGTAGCTGCACAATCTAAAGCAAAAACAATATCGTCACCCACCTTATATCCCGATTTTTCTACTGCTTTAGATAAAAATGAGAGCGTTTCTTCTGGAGACTTAAAATTCGGAGCAAAACCACCTTCATCCCCCACACTTGTAGGCTCGGACATTTCAGATAAAATAATTTTTAAAGAGTGAAAAATTTCAGAACCCATCCTCATAGCCTCCTTAAAAGATTCTGCCGAAACCGGCATAATCATGAATTCTTGAAAATCTAAAGAATTATTTGCATGTGCACCACCATTGATAATATTCATCATTGGCACAGGTAAAATATTAGAATTTTTATTACCAAGTGACTGAAAAAGGTGTTGATTCTTGGAAGCTGAAGATGCTTTTACATTAGCCATGGAAACACCTAAAATAGCATTTGCACCTAATCGAGATTTGTTATTTGTTCCGTCAAGCTCTATTAATTTACCATCGATTAATTCCTGATTTTCCGAATTCATTCCCACCAAAGAATTGTTTATTTCATTATTGATATTTTCTACAGCCTTTGTAACTCCTCTTCCAAAAAGCTTACTACCACCGTCTCTAAGCTCATGAGCCTCATATGCACCTGTTGATGCTCCAGAAGGTACTAAAGCCCGTCCAAATGAGTTGTCATCAAGAAATATATCAACTTCTACAGTTGGATTGCCTCTGCTGTCATATATTTGTCTTCCGGTAATTTTTTTAATATTAGCCATAAATAAAACCTCTATCTCTATACTCACATAGTTGCTATTAAATGAATATTATTTTTTATAAATGATAGGTAAATGTTAGATAAAAATAAATCAATAGTTCTTTTTTCTGGTGGTCAAGATTCTTCAGCTTGTCTGTTATGGGCCCTTTCAAACTTCAAAGAAGTTCAAACAATTGGATTTGATTATGGTCAAAGACATAATGTTGAGCTTAAGTGTAGAATAAACTTATTAAAAAAAATACAATCGCACTCAAGTAATTTTTTTGGTAAGCTATGTGATGATTTTATTGTAAATCTTGAAGAAATTAAAAAAATTTCTGAATCCTCTTTGTTAAATTCTGAAAATATAAAAGTTCTAGAAAATGGATTGCCAAATACATTTGTTCCAGGAAGAAATTTAATTTTTCTTAATTATGCTGCTATAATTGCATATAAAAATAAAACTAAAAATATTATTGCGGGAATGTGTGAAACAGATTTCTCAGGATATCCTGATTGTCGAAACGAGACAATTACTTCAATGGAAAAAAGCTTAAATTTAGGAATGGATGTAGAGTTCAAGATACAAACACCTCTAATGTTCAAATCAAAAGCAGAAATATGGCAGCTTATATATGAAAAAGGGGGAAAGGAGTTAATTGATATTGTGATAGAAGAATCCCATACTTGTTATAAAGGGGATAGGTCTAAAAGATTTGATTGGGGGTATGGTTGCAATTCCTGCCCAGCCTGTGAATTAAGATCTAAGGGCTGGAATGAATTTATTATTAATTATCCGGAATTAGAAAAATAATTATGTATTCAGTTAAAGAAATATTTTTCACCGTGCAAGGAGAAGGCTTTAATGTTGGCAAATATGCAGTCTTTTGTAGGTTCTCTGGTTGTAATTTATGGACAGGAAGAGAAAAGGATAGAAAAAAGTCTATATGCAGTTTTTGTGATACAGACTTTGTTGGAACAAATGGTGTAAATGGTGGAAAATTTAATAGCCCTAAGGAACTTGCTTTAAAAGCAATTGCATTATGGAGAGGGAAACAGAAACCCTTAATCGTTCTAACTGGCGGGGAACCATTACTTCAGGTGAATGAAGCGCTAATAAAAGAGCTTCACATGGTTGGGTTTAAGATAGCGGTTGAAACAAATGGAACAATAAAGGCCCCTGAAAATATTGATTGGATTTGTGTAAGCCCTAAAGAAAATATAAATCTGGTACAAACTTATGGCGACGAACTTAAATTAGTTTTTCCTCAAAAAACAATAAAGCCAAAAGATTTTGAAAAGTTAAATTTTAAAAACTTCCTCTTACAACCAATGGATGGACCTGAGATTAAAAATAATACCATTAACGCAAGAAAGTTTTGTAACAATAATAATAACTGGAAATTAAGCCTCCAAACACATAAAATACTAGGATACCCTTAAAAAAGAATGGATTTAATATGAAACATTTAGGAAAACAATCAAAACAACCTACAAGCCCAAATATTAAAATTTTAGATAAAGTTAAAAATAATAATATTGGATCAAATTATGTTATTCGCTTAACGCAACCCGAGTTTACTTGCCTATGCCCAATCACAGGGCAACCTGATTTTGCACATATAGTTATAGACTACATTCCAAATAAATGGATTGTTGAGTCAAAATCCTTAAAATTGTTTTTTAATAGTTATAGGGATAGCAAATCATTTCACGAAAATACTACTATTGAAATAGTACAATCAATTAATAAACTTTTAAATCCTGTATGGATTAGAATAGGTGGTTATTGGTATCCAAGAGGAGGGATCCCAATAGACATTTTTTGGCAGAATAAAAATCCGCCTAAGTCTGCTTGGATTCCTGAGCAAGGAGTAACCCCTTACAGGGGTAGAGGCTAAAACTAGGAAAGATCTTAATTAAATGTTTTAGCTAAATCATCAATCGATTTAATTTTTGAAACAAGTTCTTTAAAATCGTCTAACTTTGTTGCTGAAGGTCCATCACAAAGTGCCTCCTTAGGGTTCGGGTGTACCTCTAAAAAAATTCCCGCTAGACCAATGGCAGCGCCGCAAAGAGCTAGGTCTAAAGCTTGTTTAGATCTACCACCTGCAGAAATTCCTTGACCACCAGGCAACTGTAATGAATGAGTTACATCCAAAATAACAGGGTTTTGAGTTTCCTTTAATTCAGAAACACCCAAGAAATCAACTATTAAATTATTATAGCCAAAAGATGATCCTCTCTCACATAACAAAATATCTTCATTTCCAAAAGATGAACACTTGTCAATAATATTAACCATCTGGCTTGGTGAGAGGAATTGACCTTTTTTTATATTTAATGGCAAATTAGATTTGCAAGCAGCCTCTATGAGATCAGTTTGTCTGCATAAAAAAGCTGGGATTTGAATAACATCTACGACCTCAGAAATTTCTTCTATTTGAGAAATTTCATGAATATCAGTTATTATAGGAACATTTAAAGACTTTTTTAATTCTTTAAATATTTTTATACCCTCTGATATACCTGGCCCTCGAAATGAATTTACAGATGATCTGTTTGCTTTATCAAAGGAAGCCTTAAAAATAAAAGGAATGCCTAAATTTTCAGTTATTTTTTGGAGAGTTCTCGCAACCTCAATGGTCATATCCTCACTTTCTAAAACATTTAAACCTGCAATAATACAAATTTGAGATGAATTAGATAAGGTGATATTTCCTACATTTATTTTTTTAGACATATTTTAACCTATAATTTAACTTTTAACATTGATAGAGGCTTTTATAAATGATGCAAATAAAGGGTGAGGGTTAAATGGCCTTGACTTAAGCTCAGGGTGAAATTGAACACCCACGAACCATGGATGGTCATTGAGTTCAACAACTTCAGTTAAAAGGCCGTCTGGAGACATTCCGGTAAATTTTAAACCAGATTTTTCGAGATCGCTTTTATAGTTAATATTGACCTCATAACGATGCCTATGTCTCTCTTTTATATTCGTATACTTATATATTTTACTTACTAAAGATCTGCTTTTTAATGTTGCTGGATATGATCCTAAACGCATTGTTCCACCATAATCACTAGCATTACTTCTAACAAACTTCTGTTGATCTTTTTCCCATTCAGTCATCAAGCCTATTACAGGATTTTTTGTTTTACTAAATTCAGATGAATTAGCATCTTTTATTTTAGCTAGATTCCTAGCAGCCTCTATTACAGCTAGCTGCATACCAAAGCAAATTCCAAAATATGGAATTTTATTCAATCTTGCATAATTTATTGCTAATATTTTTCCTTCGACACCTCTCTCGCCAAAACCCCCAGGGACAAGTATTCCCGACATAAACTTAAGCTTTCTAATATTTGATTTATTTTTAATTTTCTCAGAGTCAATCCAGTGAATATTAACTCTTACATCATTTGCAATACCTCCATGGGTAAGTGCTTCAGTAAGAGATTTATAAGCATCCTTTAGCCCAATATATTTGCCAACAACAGCAATATTAACCTCCCCTTTTGGATTGTTAATACTATTAACCACCTTATTCCATTTTCTTAAATTAATTTTGCTTGGTTTTTTAATATTCATAGATTTAAGGACTTGAGTGTCAAATCCATTTTTCATATAAACTTTTGGGGTTGCATATATGGTATTTACATCAGTTGCCTGAATAACAGAATTTTCAGAAACATTACAAAAAATAGCAATTTTTTTTATATCTGAACGATCAATTTCTTTTTCACTCCTACATACCAATACGTCTGGCTGAATACCTATAGACCTTAACTCCTTAACAGAGTGTTGAGTTGGCTTAGTTTTAACCTCACCTGCGGCTGCAATATATGGAACAAGAGTGAGATGAACAAAACAGGTTTTGCTGCTTGGTAATTCATTGCCTAACTGACGGATTGCTTCAAAAAAAGGTAATCCCTCTATATCACCAACCGTTCCACCAATTTCACACAAACAAAAATCAACATTTTTATTATTATTAACTATAAATTCTTTAATTTGATCAGTAACGTGAGGGATAATTTGAACTGTTCCACCAAGGTAGTCGCCCCTTCTCTCTCTCTCAATAACCTTATTATAAATTTGCCCAGTAGTTATATTATCTTGAACAGATGAATTTACATCAGTGAATCTTTCATAGTGCCCTAAATCTAGATCTGTTTCAGTTCCATCCTCAGTAACAAAAACCTCCCCGTGTTGATATGGGCTCATAGTTCCAGGATCTACATTAAGATATGGATCAAGCTTTCTCAATTTTACTGAATAGCCTCTAGATTGAAGCAGGGCACCAAGTGCTGCTGAAGCTATGCCCTTTCCTAGAGAAGAAGCCACGCCACCAGTGATAAATATATATCGTGTCATGGAAAAACAATATAGCTAAAATAATTGATTAATGGAAGTGTTGTTAATTATTAATTTAAATCAGGTAAATTATTTATATCTAGATTATCAATTTCATCAGAAATTCTAACATCCTCAATCTCATTAACAATTGATTCTGAATTTTTAACGCTAGACAAAACTGCCAAAAATAGACTTGTTGAGAAAAATATTGCCGCAAATATAGTGGTGAGTTTAGTTAAAATATTACCTGCTGAACGACTGGACATGAAATCACCCGTGCCACCAATTCCCAATCCACCGCCCTCAGATCTTTGAAGAAGAACCAAAACAACCAATGTAATTGCCACGATCAAATGAATAACTAAAATAAAACTTGTCATATTAATAATACTCTTAAATTTTAATATTGCTTGTATACGAACAATGCGGAAAATTCAAACTTCTTAATAACTTAATTACAAAAATCTAAAATAGCCCTGAAGTCAGAAAATTTGAGGCTTGCTCCTCCAACAAGGGCTCCGTCTACGTAATCTATTGAGAGGATTGATGATGCATTTTTTTTATTAACCGAACCACCATAAAGAATTTTAATTTTTTTAGCCTTCCCTCCATAACGAGATTTAAGTTTATCTGAAATAAAGCTATGAACTTTATAAATATCATCATTATTTGGAACTAATCCAGAACCTATAGCCCATATAGGCTCATAAGCAATAACAAGGTCATTCGGTTTAATTTTATCTGGAAGGGATTTTTTTAACTGCTCGCCAATTACCCTAAGAGTATTGCCACTTTTTTTCTGATTTAAAGACTCTCCGACACATACGATGGTTAAAAGATTATTATTAAGAGCATTTTCAGCCTTACTTCGAATTAACTTATTAGACTCTTCTTGATACTGCCTTCGTTCAGAATGTCCCAATATAACTGCTTGAGAGCCAATATCCTTAAGCATTGATGGTGAAATATCGCCTGTAAATGCACCATATTCTTTATCAGAGCAGTCTTGAGCTCCTATCATAAGCTTTGATCGCTTGGATATATTAGAAAATGCATCTATTAGAGTATTGGGTGGGCATATAAGTATTTCAGAATTTTTAAATTTTTTTTGTTTGATGTACTTCATTAGCAAAGAAATCATAGAAAGATTCTTTTTCGAACCATTCATCTTCCAATTACCGGCAATTAATAAATCTTTATTTTTAACCATTTTAAATAATTACAAAAAAAATTCCATAATATCAATTCTTATTAAAATAAGTTCATAAACTTTATAGCAAAATCTTGCCTTTTATTACTCAAAGATACACTATGCAGAAAATTTTATAAAAAACTTTAAGGTTGTTTTGATATGTTAGATTTTTTAAGAAAAAATGCTACTGGCCCGCTAGGTATTGCCCTAATTATTTTATTAGTCTTTGCTTTTTCAATTTGGGGTGTTGGTGATATATTTAGAGGCTACAATGCAAATATTTTAGCTAAAATAGGAAATAGAGAAGTTAATGCAGAAAACTATCTATTTAGGTTTAACAGAGAAATAAATAGAGTTTCCAATCAGCTAAATAGGTTGGTTAGCTCAGTAGAGGCAAGAAATTCAGGGCTTCACTATCAAGTACTTGATAGAATGATAGTTGAAACAACTATAAATGCCTCTGGAGATGAAATTAACCTAAAAGCATCAGAAGAAGCTCTAAAGAAAAGAATTCTAGCAACAAATTTATTTAAAAATGCATTTAATCAGTTCGATAAAAATATTTTTGATCAGGTTTTAAGACAAAATGGGTTAACTGAAGATTCTTATCTAGCGATTGAAGGTGATTTTCATGTTCAAGAGCAACTTTCAAAATCAATATTTACTAATATCAATCCTCCCAGCCCTCTTAATAATTTATTGTATAAATATCAATTTGAGAGGAGAAATGTTGATTATATAATAATAAGCCCTGAAAATGATATTGACTTAACGAAAATCAGCGATGAGAGTTCTCTCAATTTTTATAATAAAAATCAAAATAAATATCTAACTGAAGAAACTAGAGATTTCTCATTTATATCATTGATTATAAATGATATTTCTTCAAATTTTGATATTAAAAATGAAGAAGTAATAAGTTATTATGAGGATAATAAGTATGATTATTTTGAACCAGAAAAGAGAGGATATGATCTCGTACCTTTTACCTCAGAAAAAGAGGCTTTAAATGCTTTAGAAAATTATAAATTAAATAATGATTTTGAAAAATTACTTAGCGACAGAGGTTTGGAAAAATCTGATGTAGATCAAGGATTAATAACTGATAATGAGGGTATTAGTGAAGAAATTTCAAACAAGGCTTTTAATGCAAATATTAATGAAATAACTGGTCCTGTTGAAAGTCCTTTTGGGCCATCATTAATATTTGTTAGAGAAATAATTAAAGAAAAGGAAATGCTTCTTGATGAGGTTAAGGCTGATGTAATTTTGTCCATTCAAAAACTTAAGGCACAAGATTATATATATGAACTTTATGCGAGCATTGAAGATTCCAGAGCTAGTGGAAAGACTTTGGAAGAAATAGCCTCAGAAAATAAACTCCCAATTAAAATACTGAAATCTATTTCGAACGTAGGAAAAAAAATTAATGGTGGCTATATTAATACCCCACTAAGAGAAATTATTATTGAAAATGTTTTTGGTAATGAAACTGATATCGAAATTGATCCTATTGAAGATGAGGAAGGTAATATAGTTTTTATAAGAGTTGATAATATAAATACACCAAAGCAAATATCTTATAATGAAGTTGCGGAAGACATAAAGGCGACAATAGCTGAAAATAAATCGGTTTCTGAAATGCAATTAAAAGCTCTAGAGATATTCAATAGTCTAAAATCTGATAATAATAATTTAGAGTATACATCAGATAGAAATGATATCGCTATTGCAAAAAGTGGGCTCCTGAGCAGATCATCGACAAATGAAATATTCTCTGAAAATGCTTTGATTGAAATTTTCAAAGCTGATAAAGAATCAAGTTTTATTGCCAATGTGGGGATTGGAAATAGTAAAATTATAGGAGTTGTAACAAATATTACTTTATTGGAAAAGACTGATGAAAGAATTGAATCGATAAATACAGTAAATAAACAAAGGCTTGAAAATGATTTTGCGTACTCTTTAGCTGAAGAGCATCAAAAAGAATTATCATCTGAGATTTTTCCAGAAAGATTGGAGGCTCTTTTTGTAACACAGGAATCTGAAGGATCATTTTAAATAATGGAAGATATTATTCTTGAACCAGAATTTAAGGCCTTTAAAGAAAAATATGAAAAAAATATTTCTCAGGTCGTAAGCTTTAAATTTTCAAATAATGAAAAGACTATTACATCCTCTTTTCTTAAGACCTCTAAAAAAAATAAAAACTCATTTTTATTTGAATCACTTGAGGATGGAGATACAAATGGAAGATTTTCAATAATAGGTTTAAACCCTGATTTAGTTTTTAAAGTGATTGATAATCAATCAATAATTGAAGAGAACGGAAATGAGATTTCAAGAGAGTATGACCGGGTAAATGAGAGCATAAAAAAATTTATTAAAGACAGTCACCTTGAAATTCCTGAAAATATCCCATCAGTTGCGGCAGGCGTATATGGTTATATTGGCTATGATTTTGTTAGAAATATAGAAATCCTTCCAAATCAAAATAAGGATGCCTTAGGTATTCCAGATATTATCTTATTAAGACCATCTGTAACTATAGTTTTTGATAATATATCTAAAGAAATATCAATATTTTCGTGCTCTAGGCCAAAAGAAAATCAAACAGCTGATGAAAACTATAAAAATATAGAAAAAAATATTAAAGAAACTTTCATTAGTCTCAACAATGAATCAATTGAAGAAAAAAAATACTCTAAACAAAAGAATTTAGAAAATCCAAAATCAAATACTTCGAAAGATGAATATTTCGAAATGGTAAAAAAGGCCAGAGAGTATATTATTGCAGGAGATATATTTCAGGTTGTTCCAAGTCAAAGATTTTTTACTCCCTTTAAAATATCACCATTTAAACTTTACGAATCATTAAGGAAAATAAACCCCTCTCCTTATATGTACTATTTGGATTTAGAGGATTTTTATATTGTTGGCTCAAGCCCTGAAACTCTAGTTAAAACCGAAAATAATAAAATAACAATTAAACCAATTGCAGGAACAAGACTGAAGAAAAAATACCCTAATAGAGAGCTTGAAAAAGAGCTCCTTTCTGATCCCAAAGAAAGAGCCGAACATCTAATGTTATTAGACTTAGGAAGGAATGATGTTGGTCGAGTTGCCAAAATTGGTTCTATTAAGGTTAAAAACCCTTTTAGCATTCAAGAAACATCAAATTTAATACATATAGTATCAACTGTGGAAGGAGATTTAAAAGAAGACGAAGATCAGATATCCTCTCTATCCGCAGGGTTTCCTGCCGGTACAGTTTCGGGTGCTCCGAAAATAAGGGCTATGGAAATAATAGACGAATTAGAAAAAGAAAAAAGAGGAATATACGCTGGTGCTGTTGGTTATTTTTCTGCCAACGGTGATATGGATACTGCAATAGCTTTAAGAACAGCAATAATAAAAGATGAAATGATGTATGTTCAGGCAGGCGGAGGAGTAGTATATGATTCAAATGAGGAATACGAATACAATGAAACCGTTAATAAGTCTCAAGCCCTCTTTAAGGCTGCTAAAGACGCAATATTAAATAACTTGAAAGAATAACATGATAATATTGATAGATAACTATGATAGCTTTACTTGGAACCTTTATCATTTTCTAGGTGATTTAGGTGCAGAAACGAAAGTAATCAGGAATGATAAAGTTTCTGTTTCAGAGGTTATTGAGTTAAAGCCAAAACAAATAGTTATATCGCCAGGGCCATGTGATCCGAGCTACGCTGGAATCTCAATGGATTTGGTTATTGAGGCCATAAAGAGAGACCTCCCCTTGCTTGGAGTATGTCTAGGGCATCAATCAATAGCTCAATCTTTAGGTGGAACAATAATAAAATGTGATGAAATTGTTCATGGAAAAGTAAACAAAATTAATAATGACCAAAAAGGTTTATTTAAAAATCTTCCAGAAACATTTAATGCTACAAGATACCACTCTCTTGTAGTATCAAAAGATAATATACCTAAAAAATTAGAAATTTCAGCCACCACTGATGAAGGTGTTATCATGGGCATAAGACACAAAAGTTCTCCTGTGGAAGGAATACAATTCCACCCTGAAAGCATAGCAACAGAGTATGGTCACAAGTTATTAGAGAACTTTTTGAGTCTGTAAATGAAAAAATTTGAAGAAATATTATCTAAAATATCCCAAGAAAATGGTTTATCGGAGGATGAATGTTTTTTTTCTTTTAATTATATTTTAGAAGGTAAGGCAACTGACGTACAAATAGAAAAATTTCTTCTTGGTTTAAGAAGTAGAGGTGAAACAATTCAAGAGATAACAGCTGCAACTAAAGTAATGAGAGAGAAATCCTCAAAAGTTTCGGCTCCAAATAATGCAATTGATACCTGTGGAACTGGAGGAAGTGGGTCTGGTAAGTATAATATATCTACTGCTGCTTCTTTGGTGGCCGCTGGAGCTGGTACAACTATAGCGAAGCACGGAAACAGATCTTTATCATCAAAGTCAGGATCGTCTCAAGTTTTAGAAGAATTAGGCGTCAAACTAGATATAGAGTCTAGAAAAATAACTGAGTGCATGGAAAAATCTAATATAGGATTTATGTTTGCTCCAAACCATCATCCTGCTATGAAGTTTGTTGGACCTGTAAGGCAGAGACTAGGTGTAAGAACAATATTTAATATATTAGGTCCTATGTCTAATCCAGCAAACGTGAAAAAACAAGTAATTGGAGTTTTTGATAAAAAATGGCTTAAGCCAATGGCTGAAACGCTTAAAAATCTTGGTTCAATCAGGGCTTTATTAGTTAATGGATCAGATGGGTTTGATGAATTAACAACAACTGGAATATCATATGTGGTTGAATTAAATAATAATAATATTAAAACTTATGAAATTAACCCTCAAGAATTGGGTTTAAAGTTATCAAAAATAGATGGATTAATTGGCGGAGACCCTAAACAAAATGCAGAAAAAATTATTCAACTTCTTGATGGAGAGAGAGGTCCATATAGGGATATAGTAATATTAAATTCTGCTGCTGCGTTATATGTGGACGATAAAGTAAAAAACATTAAAGATGGTATAGACCTATCAATCCACTCAATCGACAAAGGTCTTGCTAAGTCAGCTTTAGAAAAATTAAAAAAAGTATCAAACTCATGAAAAATATTCTTCAGGAAATAGTTAGCTACAAAAAAATTGAAATTGAACAATCAAAGAAAATCATTTCAGGTGAAAGTCTAAATCGGCAAATCAAATCATTATCCAAACCAATAAGCTTTTCAAATGAATTGAAAAAAAAGAATGAATTAGGAAAGGCTGGAATTATTGCTGAAGTAAAAAAAGCAAGCCCATCTAAAGGCGTTATTAAGGAAGACTTTAATCATATAGAAATAGCTAAAGAATATGAAAGAGGTGGCGCGGC